>CAYOYG010000037.1:0-8058 GCA_964408135.1 uncultured Eubacteriales bacterium
CATAAAGGATTCATTGGCGATGAATTGTTCTGCATAAAAGGATCGGTTCAAAGCGTTTGGAATTAAAGCAGCGTATAGCAAAACAATAAACAGTGAAAATCCAAATACGATGCCGAGAAAACGATGGACTATCTTCATAACCTACTCCTTACATATGATTGTATAAAAATAATTATAGACTATCCTTGCTTGAAATCAAGGTTGAAAAATTCCTGATGCAATCAAATAGTGTTTTTGTTATAATTGCATTATGTGTAGCACAAGGAGAATCTGTATGAATCAAGAAGAATTTGTCTATGATGAAACTCCCAAAAAATCAGAAGTCTTATGGGGATTGCTTTTAGGTTTGGGTTATTTGACAATAATACCAGTTCTTCCTTATTTTGTTTTGATTGGGATTTTTGGGGTTCCAATTGTTGATTCTCCACAAGATACATTTTTTTTAGCATTATCACAAGTACTAGCGGGGTTTATTGTTGTTTTAATAATGGCAATTGTTTCTAAAAGAGTAATTCGACGTCTTGGCAAAAACTTCACCTTTAAAACGATATTAATGGGTCTAGCTTTAGCAATCATAACATACTTTGCTGTAACAACATGGGGGATTATCGATCAAGCACTCTTTGGATCGATAACCACCAATGAAAATCAATCGCAAATTGAGGCATTAATCAGTGGTTTTCCAGCGACAGGAATTATTTTTACAGTTCTAGTAGCTCCTATTATCGAAGAACTGATTTATCGCTATTACTTATATAAGGGCCTAGAAAAGACCAATGTTATTTTAGCGTTTGTTGTTACAGTCTTTTCCTTGGCAGCCATGCATCTAATTCCAAGTTTAACCAGCGGCACACTTCTTAGTGATTTACGTAGTTTACCTATGTATTTAATTGCTTCCTTTATTTTTACCTTTGCTTATTATAAAACAAAGACATTATCCGTATCAATTTTTGCTCATATGATTTACAATGGTATATCCATTGTTCTCCTTCTGTTTTTAGCTTGAAATTGAAGCATATCCATTGAAATAAATGTGAATTCATACTAAAATGACAATAGTTTAAGAAAGAGAGGGATTCAATATGAAATATGTTCAAAATAATGTTGACTTTGAAACCATTTTAAAAACAGAAATCGTTGTTATTGATTTTTATGCTGATTGGTGTGGACCATGCCGGATGTTAGCCCCAATTATTGAAGCTATGAGTGATCAATTCAAGAATGAAGCGAGAGTAGCTATCGCCAAATTAGATGTTGATAAAGTGGGAGTTGTTGCTGCTAAGTATGGTGTCAACACGATTCCAACGGTCATATTTTTCAAAAACGGTGTTGAATATGGACGGGCAATTGGATATAAGCCACAAGCTTATCTAACTGACGTTGTAACTAAATTGTTGAAATAGCAGAGCAATCTGCTTTTTTTAGCAAAAAAATTAAAAATACTTGCACGAAAATTCGTGATGTTGTATAATAACGCTTGCTTGGAAAATGCAGATGTAGTTCAGTGGTAGAACACAACCTTGCCAAGGTTGCTATGCGGGTTCGATTCCCGTCATCTGCTCCATAAAAAAACAAGGCTCAAAAATGGGCCTTTTTTTATTGTTTTATATGTTTAGTTCTACTAAACATAAACTTGAATATGTATTCATGTTTTTGGATTTAATAATAAGTGAAATATCGGACATTCTTATCTGATAAAAAGATTGACAATATAGCACTTTTTTAGGTATTATAAATATGACCAATTTATTAAAAAACTTTTCTTTTGTTATGGTTGCTAAGATGATTCGTTTTTTCGGATTGTCTTGACAATATATTACACTGACAATTCGCAGAATTGTTAGTACTATTACATAGGGGGGAATAATTGCTATTTCATTAATAATTGAATTCGATCAGATTGTTTTTGTTCAAAATTTTTAATCAAAGAAAGAAAGAGGAAATTAAAAATGAGTGACAAAAGAATAATTAGCTGTGCTATTACTGGTTCAATTCACACTCCATCCATGTCTCCATATCTTCCTATTACTCCAGAAAGAATAGCTGAAGATGCATTAAAGGCTGCAAAAGAAGGAGCAGCATCTGTCCATATTCACGTAAGAAACCCTGAAAATGGTATGCCTTCTTCCGATTTAGCTTTATATGAAAAAGTCATTAAAATGATTCGTGAAAAGAACAAAGAAGTCATTATCTGCTTAACAACAGGTGGTGGCGCCGGTATGACGTTTGAACAAAGAATTGCTCCAATTCCTACCTTCAAACCAGAACTCGCTTCAATGAACGCTGGTTCGATTAACTGGGGTCTATTCCCAGTCGCAGCCAAAATTAAGGAATTCAAGTTCGCTTGGGAAAAACCAATGTTAGAAATGACAAAGGGCTTTATCTTCCAAAACACATTTGCTGATATGATGAGAGCTGTTGTCGAATTCCAAAACAACGGCACTTTACCAGAACTAGAATGTTACGATGTTGGTCATATCTACAACGTAAAATTCTTACAAGATGCTGGCGTCTTAAAGGGTAAACCATTCCTCCAATTCGTTATGGGTATCAATGGTGCTATTCAACCTACACCATATGACTTAATCCACATGAAGGAAACAGCAGATAGATGCTTCGGTGTTGGCGGTTACAACTGGTCAGCATTCGGCGCAGGCAGATTTGAATATCCAATTTGCTTACTAAACCTTTTCTTAGGTGGTAACGTTCGTGTTGGTATGGAAGATAACCTCAACCTTGCTAAAGGCGTTCCAGCAAAAGACAATGGCGAATTAGTCGCAAAAATGGCCAGATTAATGAAGGAACTAGATTACGAAATTGCTACACCAAATGAAGCACGCGAAATTCTAGGCATCCAAAAAAGATAACAAAGAACAAAAAACAAACAATTCAGTTATTTGAGCAATTATTGGTAATCCTACATTAGGAATATCAAGTGCGCAACCACCTTCAATCGCTATGAAAGTGGCTGTGGTTGGTGGTGCGCACAAAATTCTTATATAAACGACCGAAAATACTTGTTACAAAGTTAACAAGATGGTATTATACTATACAGAGACGGACATGTCATAATAGTTAAGATGTAAACTTTTACGTCTTTGTTACTATGACAATTAGGCTAAATACAAATAGGCCAAAATAAAAGTTCGTATTTTACAACTTAAGAAAGGAGGAAAGTAAAATGAGTCAAAAGAGAATCGCAATTATGGGAGCCGGGTCTTTAGGGACAATTCTAGGTGCTTACTTAAGTAAGGGTGGATTAAAAGTAGATTTGATCGACGCTTACCAAGCCCACGTTGATGCATTAAATAAATTTGGTGCAAAGGTCGTTGGTAAAGCGGAATTCGTCGCTCCAGTCCATGCAATTACGCCAGATCAAATGGAAGGTGAATATGACATTTTCTTCTACATTGCTAAACAAACTGTCAATGCTGTCGCTCTTCCACAAATGAAAAAACACTTGAAAAAGAATGGTTATGTAGTCACATTGCAAAATGGGATTCCAGAACCAGCTGTTCAAGAAGTAATCGGTGCTGATCGTGTTGTCGGTTGCCCAGTTGGTTGGGGAGCCACATTCAAAGGTCCTGGTGTTTCCGAATTGACTTCCAAAATTGAATCATTAACTTTCGATGTCGGCGAACCAAAAGGTGGAGATTCACCACGCTTACACGAAGTTAAAGAAATTTTGGAAAAAATGTGTCCAACTCACATCTTAACGAATTTACCAGGTATTCGTTGGACGAAAGTCTTAGTTAACTCGACCCTCTCAGGATTGTCTGCTGTTACAGGCGGTACATTCGGAGATGTTCTTGATAATCCAAAGGCTCTCGATGTAGTTACCTATGTAGGCAATGAAGTCGTAAAAGTTGGTCGTGCTCAAGGTGTCGTTTTCGAAAAGATGGCTGGATTTCCAATCGCTGACATGATTTCATGGAAGACTGAAGAAGAAAGACTCCAAACAAAAGAAAAATACAAAGCATTCTTTACTCCGCACCGTTTATTAAAAGCTAGTATGCTCCAAGACCTTGAAAAAGGATTGAAGACAGAAATTATGGCGATTAACGGCGTTACTTATGAAGGTGGACGGAAACTTGGTATTCCAACACCAGCCAATGATTTCGTAGTTGATATGGTTACATCCCATCAAGACAAGAAATCAAAACCTAACTTTGAATGCCTCGATTTATTCTATTCAAAGTATCTTAAAAAGTAGCATTTTATAAAAAACTAAAGGGAGGACATTTATGAAATTACTACAAGTTCTAGGTCTCGTACTAGCCATTGTAGCACTTATCTTACTTGCTTACTATGGTGTTAGTGCAATTCCTGCAGCATTCGTAGCCGCCTTAATTGTTATGTTAACAAACCAAATTGACATTTGGAAAGGCTTCTCCGAATTCTTCATGGGTAGAGTCGCTGGCGCAGCCGGTGGTTCAGGTTGGTACTATATTATTCCTGGTCAAGAAGTTGCTGCTGGCGTTGCTGGTTCAGGTACAACAAACGTTGCTACTCTCGTAACCAACGGATCAAACTCTGGTTTTATTAGCTTCTTCTACAACTACTTCTTAATCTTCGCATCTTCAACATTGTTTGCAAAACTATATGAAGATAGCGGCGCTGCTAGCTCACTTGCTTTAACTCTCACAGACGTCTTTGGTGTCAAAGCAACTGGTGCTATCCTAGCTTACATCTTAATTAACGTTATTCTCACTTGGGGTGGCGTTAGCTTGTTCGTTGTTATTTTCGCTGTTTATCCAATGGTTCTTATTCTTGGTAAGCAAACAAATATGCCAAAGAAAATCTTCCTTGGCGCAAGCATGATTGGTTCTGCAACCATCACCATGACCTGTTTACCAGCTTCTCCACAATTAACAAACGTTATTCCTACTAAGTTCTTCAACACTACATTAAACGCAGCTCCAGTTCTAGGTATTATTTCCGGTCTTGCAATTGCTGGACTTGGCTACTTATACATGGTTTGGGAAGCTAAGAAATGTGCTGCTAAGGGCGAAGGTTTTGTTCCTGGTCCAAAAGATGATATGACAAAGATTCAAAATATCGATCGTACAAAACTACCAAAATGGTGGTTAACTATTATTCCTATCGTTGCTGTTCTATTAATTAACTTTATTCTTCCAACCGTTTTAAGAGAACACGATACAGCTGGAACTGCTTACTACCTAGGTAGATGGGATGCTACAAAGACTGTTGTTATCTCCATGTTAGTTGCTGCTTTATTGACACTTGTTATTTTCTGGAAACGTCTTCCAAAGAAATTAGCTACAATTAACGCTGGTTTCTTACAAGCAGCTCCTGCTTGTGCTAACGTTGCTGCTGTCGTTGGTTTCGGTGCTGTTGTTATCGCTACTGGTGGTATCGCTGTTGCTGGATATACTCCACAATACGCTGCTTACATGGCTGATACAGGTAATGCTACTCTAGCTGCTACCTACAATGCACTTTCAACCGCTGTCTTCAGAGCTACCGGTTATACAAACGGTGGATTCGCTGAATTCATTCGCTTCGTTTATAACCTTGATATCCCTGCTTACTTCAAAGCATTCGTCGGTATCGAATTACTTGCTGGTGTTGTTGGTTCATCATCCGGCGGTCTATCCATCGGTCTTCCAGTTCTAAAAGGCGCTGGTGTTTTTGGTGGATTGCAAATGGTTAACGGTGTTTCAACTTGGGTCTATCCTGCAGGAACAACAGCTGATACATTCCACAGATTGACAGCTATTGCTGCTGGTGGTCTTGATACATTACCACACACAGGCGGTATTTTCCTTGTTCTTGGTGTTTACCAATTAACACACAAAGATGCTTACAAGTATATCTTCGTAACATCCGTCTTACTCCCAGTCATCGTTGCTTTCGTAGGCACATGGCTAGCAGTAGTCTTCAAGTTCTAATTAATAGAATTTAAGATACAGACAAAAAAAGATGGCTCACGCCATCTTTTTTATTGTTTATTTAAATGATTTTCTTTTCAAACGTAGCGCATTGGAGACAACACTAATACTAGATAAACTCATGGCTAATGCGGCAATCATTGGATTTAATAATAATCCAGTAAACGGATAGAGAAGACCAAAGGCGATTGGAATGCCAATTACATTATAAGCAAAGGCGAAGAAGAGATTTTGTTTAATGGTCTGAAGCGTTTTTTTCGAAATATCGATGGCTTTATACACATCGAGAATGTTGTTTTTTAATAAGACAATATCACTGGATTCAATCGTGATATCGCTGCCTTTCGAGATTGCGACACCAATATCCGCTTGCGTTAGAGATGGTGAATCATTGATTCCATCGCCAACCATCATGACATGATGCCCTTGTTGCTGTGTATTGCGAAGGATGTCTAGTTTATCCTGAGGTAATAAAGCGGCGCGGAAATCGTCAACTTGTAGAGCGTTTGCGACCGTCTGGACACTACTATAACTGTCACCACTGAGAATAATAGGGCGAATATGATTGGTTTTTAAACGTTGCATCAAAGAAAGGGCATTGTTTTGAATTTCATCTTTCAAAGCAAAATATCCAATATAGTTATCGTCTTCACTAACATAAAGAATAGTCCCTTCAACGAGTTTATCGATTGGAACATTTACCCAGGATTGATTACCAATCTTGTAAATATGATTCGCAATATTGGCGCGTAATCCTTGACCTGGAATCGATTGATAATTCGTCACTTCATTTAGAGAAATTGCTTTCTCTTCTGCGTATTTAACAATACTTTTTGCGAGGGGGTGCGAGGATAATTTTTCAATAGAGTAGAGGATTTCCAAAAATTTCTTTTCCTCATATTTGAATGATTTTAAATCGCTAACTATAAACTCTCCCGTCGTTAAAGTACCTGTTTTATCAAAGAAAATTGTATCGATTTGATTGGTATTTTCTAGAATTTCTGCATTTTTATAGAGGATTCCATTTTTAGCTCCAATACCGGTTCCAACTATAATGGCGGTTGGTGTTGCTAATCCAAGTGCACAAGGACAGGCAATGACAAGAACGGAAACGAAAATCTTTAAACTAAATTCGAAATCTTTACTAACAAATAACCAAAGAATAAAAGCTACAAGAGCAATTACCATGACAACTGGAACAAAGACAGAAGATATTCGGTCAGCTAGTTTAGCGATAGGAGCCTTACTATCGTTTGTATTTTCAATCAATTGGATGATTTTTCCAAGAATCGTATCTTGATTTAATTTTTCAGCTTTGATATAGAAATGACCGTTTGTATTTAAGGTTCCAGCAAATACTTCACTGCCTTTTTCTTTATAAACTGGAAGACTTTCACCTGTTAACATACTTTCATCCATCAACCCATATCCTTCGATAATTCGACCATCACAAGGAATTGATTCACCATCCTTAATGATAATTACATCTCCAATTTGAATATTTTCTAACCGGACATCGATCTCGATATTATCTTTTAATGTGTGAACAATGGATGGTCTAAGATTGGTCAGTTTCATAACGGCATCGTTGGTTTTTCGTTTGTTCTTAGTTTCAAGATATTTACCAAAAACAATTAAAGCGAGGATAATTGCACTACTTTCAAAATATAGATGATGAGCGGCTTCATGATCACCAAAGGCGACTCGTAGCAATGAATAGATGGAATAAAGAAAAGCAGCCGATGTACCGATGGCAACCAAGCTATCCATATTTGGACTACCTTTTAATGCACTTTTAAAGCCCTTTATGAACAAGGAATAATTAAGTACAATAATGGGGATGGTCAATACAAATTGAAGCAAAGCGAAAGCAAAAGGCTGGTCTAAATTGAAAAAAGGGATGGAGGGAAGATGTAGCATCGGAGCCATTGCAAGATAAAATAGAGGAATCGCAAAAACAAAATTAACAACAATGCGAGTAGAAGAGATTCCTTTTTCTTCCGCAGATTTCACAACATAGTAACCAGTATCATCAATCGTTTTTTCAATATTTTTTTCATTTGTTAAGGCATCATCGTATTCAATAGTAGCGATGGTTGAGACAAGATTCACTTCTGCTTTAACAATACCTTTGAGTCGTTTTAAT
>CAYOYG010000038.1:0-8001 GCA_964408135.1 uncultured Eubacteriales bacterium
TTATTTTTACCAAAAGATTAAGTGCACTTTTAGTCAACGAAAATGTGGTTATTTTCAAAGATGATGGCAATATGATTTACTCCTCTGTGGATTATGGATCACAATATTACACAATGCTTGAGAATAGCAACTCATTGCAATATGCCAACCATTTTCGTGATCAATTGCGTAGTGAAAAATCGATTATTATTGGGGGAAATATTCTCGGCAGAAGTAATATTATTGCTGCCACTGAGATTTCACAAGATAGTCAATTTGTCAATCGTTTCTATTTAGCAAACATTACAACACGAACCAGTTTTATTTTAACGTATCGTCCGCTATTTTATTTGACGATTGCTGAAGCTATAGTCTATCTATTGATTGTTACATTTGTCGTCCTATATGCAACCTATGCTATTGCGCGAAGCAACGATGATTACTTTTATGACTTAAAGTCATCGAAAGAAAATAATATTTTCTATTTGACTTTTAATGCTAAGGGAAAATTGGTTAACTCCAACCAAACATTTAAAAAACGCATTAAAACTTACAAAACTTTAAAGCGAGTTGAAAACTTTGTTGATGGTGAGAATCGATCACTATCTTTACAAAAACTGGTGAAATCACAAACGGTTGATCTTAAATTTGTGTCAGGTAATGGGAATGAACTAATTGTTCGCGGTACCATTTTAAGGAAACGTGATTATACCATTATTTTTGGTGAAGATATTACCAACCAATATTCGAGTATTGATCGTATTCGTCGTTTAGCTTTCCGACATCCGATTACTAAATTGTTAAATCTTCATGGTCTTGAAGATGAAATTAATGAGTTAACGAAAGAAAATAAAACCTTTACACTAGTTGCTTTTGATATTCAAAACTTCCGTAATCTTAACCGTTTGTTTGGGCGGAGCAACGGGGATACAATCTTAATTGAAGTAGCCAAACGTCTCCAACATGTCTTTTCAAATTTATTTCACATTGAAGGTGACTTATTTGTAGCGATTTTAAATGTTGTAACAACACGAGAAGATGTCGAAGGTATATATCGCGAAGTAAAAGAACAGTTTAAATCTCCTTTAAGCTTAAATGAATCAAAATTTGAAATCGATTTTCGACTTGGGTTTTTACTCGATGATGGTAAGATTGAATTTAAAGATGCTTATGTAAACCTAATGCAAGCATTAAAAACTGCTAAAGGTAACACAGCGCAAAAGTATGTGATTTATGATATCAATATTGGTCAAAAATTATCGCGTGAAATTATCTTGGAAAACAACTTGCGTAATGCACTTGCGAACGATGAATTTGAAGTCTATTTTCAACCACAACTGAATATGACTACGAATAAAATTATTGCATTTGAAACCCTGATTCGTTGGCATAATCCAAATTATGTCGGAGAATCGCCACAACTATTTATTGAATTAGCCGAAAAGAATAATTTAATTATTCAAATTGGGCGGTTTGTTTTAGAAGAAGCCTTAAAAGTAGCTAAAATTTTGGAGCCATATGGTATCAAGATTTCTATCAACGTTTCTCCAATTCAAATCTTCCAAAGTGGTTATGTTCAAGAAGTGACGAATATGTTAGAAAAGTATCATCTAGATCGCCAAACCATTGCTCTTGAATTAACTGAAACCATGTTGATGGAATCATTTGGCGAAATCGTTAGTAAACTTGAATCGCTACGAGAAAATGGATTTTCTATCCATCTAGATGACTTTGGTGAAGGATACTCTTCTTTTGCTTATTTAAAAAATTTACCTGTCGATGCCTTGAAAATAAGTTATAATTTTACTAAGAACATTGTGACTGACAAATCCGCCGCCTTGATTGTTAAGGAAATGATTTCATTGGCGAAGAACTTTGACAAAAACATTGTTTGTGAAGGAATAGAAACTGAAGCTCACGCAAAAATTGTATCACGTTTTGGGTGTGACTATATTCAAGGCTTCTGGATAAGTCGCCCAGTTAAATTTCAAGAAGCAAAACTCTTATTAAAAAAATACAATGACATTGATTTACCATAGGAAAAGGGGATGAACAACAATGAGAATATTAGCGATAAACAATAGTGGATTAGTTGTACTGACGGTTGCGATTGTCGTAATCTCCATTTTAGTGTTACTCCTCATTCTACGCTCGGTTATTCTTGAAAGTCGTAAAAACAAAGAAGAACGAGCCAATCGGGTTGAAGGGATGAAAGACAAAGGAGCATTTTTGACAGATATGTCTTACTATATTTCAAAATATCGTGAAGATGGATCTTTTACGCTTGTTATGATTAATTTCGAAAATATCGATGATTTTATAGCGACGTTTGGTCGCAAAGAATTGAATCGATTGACGGGGAAGATTGCCGAACGAATTAAACGAGCTTTACCATCTTATGCGATTACTTCACGATTTGCTCCAGATCGATTTGTCACGTTTATTAAACATGAAAACGATAACACTTCTGTTAATGAAATATGTCGTGAATTACTAGAAGCGCTAAAGAAACCGATTAACCTTTATGGTGATAGTGCATTTGAACTACAAATCGCTATGGCGGCGACGATTTATCCACTTCACTCAACTAAGTTGAAAGGTTTATTAGAAAACCTGGAAATGGCGATTTATGTAGCTCGGAAAGAAGGGTATAATAACTATGTTATTTATACACAAACTATCGGTGAAAAAGAAACCGAAAACTTAAAATACTATCAAGAAATCAAAGATGCGATTCGAAAGAAAGAGTTCACTCTCTATTACCAACCAATTGTTGATATTTCGACCAATACAGTCTATGGTTTTGAAAGTTTACTACGCTGGAAACACCCAGAATTTGGTGTGCTCCCTCCAGCGAAATTTATCAACATTATGGAACAAACGGGGGATATTTTCTGGATTGGTATTTGGGGATTTGAAGAATTAGTCAAATTCTATGCGGAAGTCAAGAAATATTTCCCTTATCAAAGTTTTTATGCCAGCATTAACGTATCTCCACGTCAAATCTACAATGCGAATTTTATTGATGGCATTGCCAAAATTGCCAAGAAATATCGAATTGATACTTCGAGATTCGTCTTCGAATTTGCTGAATTTACCATTTTTGAAAAACAAGAAGAAATAAAACGCAACATCGCTGCGATAAAAAACTATGGGTTTAAAATCGCTATTGATGGGATGGGACTTGATACATCCATTCTTGCTAAACTGGATAAAGCACCAATCGATATTATCAAAATCAATCGTGATTTCTTGCGCGATTATGAAGAAGATCAAGGTATGCGCAATGTCGTACGTATGTTAGTCGAATTTGGTAAGAAATTTGGGAAAAGAATTATCATTGAAGGTGTCGAAAATGAAGGTTCTGTCACCATTGTTCGTGATCTTTCGATTACTTTAGCCCAAGGATATTACTTTACAGCCCCAGTAAGTGACGAAGAAGTCATTCGCTTTATCGGTAAATATAGTGGCAAAAATGGCAAGGTAATTGAGAATCAACCCAAATAATTCTTTCGAATACAGTATTGTATTAGTCTTGTTTTTATGATAAAATTACAAAGCTGTGAAAACAGTAATTACACACATTATGGATCGTTCTAGCAGGTGCTTTGTGCCAATGTTGGTGTTATAAGCGCTAGAACCTAGAAGTAATGGAGGAAAAAACAAATGGAGGTTCACGTATGAGTGAAGAAATGAAAGAAGTTGTACCGGCAGTGAATGCCCCGGTCATTACGATGAAGAAATTGCTTGAAGCAGGTGTACACTTTGGCCATCAAACTAGAAGATGGAATCCAAAGATGAAAAAGTATATCTACACAGCAAGAAATGGAATCTATATTATTGATTTATCAAAAGCAGCTGCTATGATTGAAGTTGCCTATAAAACATTAAAAGAAATCGTTGATAATGGGGGAAAAGTACTCTTTGTTGGAACAAAGAAACAATGCCAAGATATTATCAAAGAAGAAGCATTACGCTCTGGTTCTTTCTATGTCACCAATCGTTGGTTGGGCGGAACATTAACCAACTTCAAGACAATTCAAAAGCGGATTAAATATTTAAAAGATATTGAAAAAATGGCTGAAGATGGCACCTTCAATGTCTTACCTAAGAAAGAAGTCGCTCAATACCTTAAAGAACAAGCAAAATTAGAAAAAGTACTTGGTGGAATTAAGGAAATGCGCAAACTACCAAACGCCGTTTTTGTGGTTGATCCACGTGTTGAATTGAATGCCGTTGCTGAAGCTAGAAAATTAAAAATTCCAGTATTTGGAATTGTTGATACCAATAGTGATCCAGATTTAGTTGATTTCATTATTCCTGGCAATGATGATGCTAATAAATCCGTTAAACTTATTGCTACAGTAGTTGCTGATGCCATTGTTGAATCCAAAGGTGGTCAACCAGTAGTTGCCTATACAAAGGATGAAGGTAGTGAAGTTTCGATGAACGATGCGATTGCAAACGTTGATAAAGTTGAAGAAGCAAAACGTTTAGCTCGTCAACAAGCCAATGAAGAATATCGTGCTCGTCAACAAAACAGAGGGAATAGTCCTTATCGGCCAAGAACCCAACGCCCAAATACTCCAAGACCATACTCACAAAATCCAACCACACCTGTAGCCGCTACTCCTGCTGCTGAAAAAGCAGAAGTATCCGTTGCAAAGGAAGGCGAATAATCATGGCAGCATCGATAGAAAACATTAAAGAGCTTCGTTTACGTACTGGAGCTGGAATGGTCGATTGCAAAAAAGCGCTTGAAGAATCAAATAATGATGTCGAAAAAGCGATTACATGGTTACGTGAAAAAGGTATTTCTAAAGCAGCAAAAAAAGCAGATAGAATTGCTGCAGAAGGATTAACGAGTGTTGTTGTTGATAACAATTACGCTGCAATTATTGAAGTTAACTCAGAAACCGATTTTGCTTCAAAAAATGAAAAATTTGGTGCCTTAGTCAAGCAAATTGAACACTTGATTATCACGCAAAAACCTACTTCTATGGAAAATGCACTTGCATTGAAAGATGGTAATGAAACATTAACTCAAATCTTAATCAATGCGACAGCAACCATTGGTGAAAAAATCAGTTTTAGACGTTTTGAACTCGTTAAAAAATCAGACAATGAAGTCTTCGGTAGTTATATTCATATGGGGGGAAAGATTGCAACTCTTGTCGTAATCGCAGGGACACAAAACCATGATTGCGCCAAAGATGTCGCCATGCATATTGCTGCTTTAAACCCTAGTTATATTGCAACAAGTGATATTCCTAGTACTGTTGTTGAAAATGAAACACATGTTCAACTCGCTGCTGCGAAAAATGATCCTGACTTGGCATCAAAACCAGAAAAAGTTCTTCAAGGAATCGTTCGTGGTCGGGTTAACAAAGCCTTGTTTGAAAGTTGCTTACTTGAGCAACTCTTTGTAAAAGACTCTACTATAAATGTTGGCAAGTATGTTGCTTCATTTGGCGGAAAAGTTATTAAATTTATTCGTTTTATGGTCGGTGAAGGAATCGAAAAGAAAGAATCAAATTTTGCGGAAGAAGTTGCAAAAGCTGCTGGTAAATAAATGAAATTGACACTCTTTTGAGTGTCAGTTTTTTAAAAACAAGGGGGACAATTATGGATAAGCGCAAGCGAATACTATTGAAAATTAGTGGTGAAGCCTTAGCGGGAAACAATCCGGGAGAAATCTTGTCGCATTCGACATTAACCAATTTTGCCCAAGCTATTAAAAAAGTAAGTGAAATTGGTGTGGAAATTGCCATTGTCGTTGGGGCTGGAAACATCTGGCGTGGTAAATACGCCGCCGAAGTAGGACTTGAACGCTGCAATGCCGACTATATGGGCATGTTAGCGACAGTCATTAATGCTCTTGCCCTGCAAGATGTACTTGAGGCAAACGGATTAGTTACCCGGGTCCAATCCGCCATCGAAATCAAAGATGTTTGTGAACCCTACATTCGCAGAAGAGCTTTACGCCATCTTGAAAAAGGTCGTGTTCTTATCTTTAGTGGTGGAACAGGAAATCCATTCTTTTCCACCGATACAACCGCCGCCTTACGTGCTGCCGAAATTAATGCGGATGTCATTTTAATGGCTAAAAATGGTGTCGATGGAGTTTATGATTCCGATCCAAAAACCAATAAAAACGCCAAATTATTGACAGAAATTACCTACATGGATTTGATTTCAAAACAACTTCAAGTCATGGATAATACCGCAGTTACACTATGTATGAATAATAACGTTGAATTAATTGTATTTAATATGAAAGATGTCGATAACATAATTCGTGTCGTCAATGGAGAAAATGTTGGCACACGAATTCATAAATAATTAAAAAGGAAAGAGAGGACCCTTTATGTCACAAGAATTAATGAAGACGACGAAAGAACACATGCAAAAATCAGTTGATAGTTTTGTAAAAGAACTTGCTAATGTCCGGACTGGTAGAGCGAATGCTTCGATTTTGGATATTGTGAAAGTAGAATATTATGGTTTTCCAACCCCTTTAAATGAAATTGCTACCGTCACAGTTCCTGAGCCAAGCGTTATTATGATTAAACCATATGAAAAAGAATCTTTACCAATGATTGTTGCTGCTATTAACAAATCAAATTTAGGTATGGTACCAAATAACGATGGCACAGTTATTCGTTTAAAAGTCCCTTCATTAACGGAAGAAAGACGGAAAGAATTTGTTAAACTTGTCGGGAAACTATCGGAAAATGCAAAAATTGCAATTCGCAATATTCGCCGTAACAATAACGAAATTTTGAAGAAAGATAAAAACAGTTCTGAAGATGTTCGCAAACGTTATGAAAACGAAATTCAAAAGTTAACAGATGAATTTTGCAAAAAGATTGATACTCTAGCCACAGCAAAAGAAAAAGAAATCATGACAATATAGTTAAGGTGGGTGAGTGATCATGAAGTCAATCGAATTTGATGGATATACCATCAATTTGGAGTCGGTTCCACATCATATGGGAATCATCATGGATGGCAATGGTCGCTGGGCTACTAAGCAAGGATTAACGAGAAGCCAAGGTCATCGTGCGGGTGTTGAACGCATACGCGATTTGCTTGATTTTGGTCGTAAATATGGTATTCAAGAAATATCGTTATATACTTTCTCCACAGAAAATTGGTCTAGACCTCGTGCTGAAGTCGACTATCTTTTTCGGTTAGTCAAACTATTTTTTACAAAAAATATTGAACAATTACACCAACAAGGTATCCGCGTTCGTGTGATTGGAATTGACGATGGATTGCCAAAGAGTGTTGTGGATGTCCTAAGAAAGACAAGTCGTTTAACTGCTGAAAATAAAACTCTCACTTTAAACTTATGTTTTAATTACGGTGGTTACAAAGATCTGCTCCATGCGACTCGCAGTATTATTCAAGAAGTGGAAGATAAAAAGATTTCACTCACTCAAATCGATGAAACTTGCGTTCGCAATCACTTACTTTCTCACTTAGTAAGCGATGTTGATTTGTTGATTCGAACGAGTAATGAATATCGTGTATCCAATTTTTTACCATGGCAGATTAGTTATGCAGAATTTCTATTTATTCCGACATTATGGCCGGATTTTAGTGAAAAAGATTTTGTCTATGCACTCGATATATATTCAAAAAGGCAACGTAGATTTGGGGGAGTAAAACTATGAAGGAAAGAACCATAACGGCACTCATATTAGTTGTTGTTTTGGTACCATTTTTAGTCCTAGGAGGCTGGTGGACTGTTGCATTAACATCAGTCGCTGTTTTTGGCGGTGTCTACGAAATACTCAAGGTTCGAACTGATAAAAAATGGCCTCTTCCGTTTTACTTTGTCACTTTTGGTGGCACATTTATGTGCTTATTCTGGAACTTTATTTTAAACTTTTATCAAAAGGGAATTTTTGCCATCCCAAGCAATGGATTTGTCGTTCAAATTAATGTCAATGCAATTGCGATTTTTTTAATTGCACTTCTACTAGTAGAAGCTACAACAAAGACCATTAAAGTCGC
>CAYOYG010000039.1:0-7763 GCA_964408135.1 uncultured Eubacteriales bacterium
TTATGTATTGACTATATTTTTTCAGCGATATATGATATGGCAAAGTAGGAGCAAGAAAACGTATGAAAGTTAAAAATAAAATTCTTTGGATAACCCAAACCGCTATCTTTCTTTCAATCCTCATCGCAGTTCAGTTGACCACTCGTCCGTTTGGAACGCTTGTAACTGGGACTTTAGTCAATACAATCTTGATACTTGCTACCCTTCTAGTCGGCTTATCCAGTGGAGCAACCATCGCTTTAATTTCGCCATTTTTAGCCACTTTATTTGGTATCGTATATCCACTTTTTGAAATCATTCCTTTAATTGCGTTGGCTAATTTAATCCTCGTTACCATTGCTGATTTTGTCCAACGTCGTATAGCGTCAAAAGCTCGTTATTATTATATCCTTCAGCTTATTTTAACGATGCTTGGTGGTATTATTAAAGCAAGTTTCTTATTTGTATCTATCGTTGTAATCTTAATTCCAATTCTTAACTTACCCGCCTTAAAAGCAAGTGCCCTATCCTCCGCCTTCTCTTTACCCCAATATATTAGTGCAATTCTTGGTTCAATGCTCGCCGTTAGTGCTTACCACATCATAAAGAAACGTCTTCACTAAAGAGAATATAATCTATCATAAAAAAACCGAATTATTTAATCTTTACTTCATTCTGGTAGTGTGATTACTCTTTTTTATTTTACCTATTTTTTACATTTCTTTACTTCTTAATGGTTTTTCATATTATCTATTTCTTCTAAAATGTGGGTGTCAAATCACAAAGGAGAATAACGAGAAATGAAAAATCAATATGTTAAACAACTAGCGTTACTTACGCTTATCGGTCTATTCGCTACTTCGTGCCAACCATCCTTCGATAGTGAAAAAAATATCAGTGTCTATAACCGAGAATGGGGTTCGGGAACACGCGAAGCATTCTTTGGTTCCGCCGGGGTAAACTTCTCTTTGGCGGGTGCGAATAATGCTGGTGCAGATGATTATATCGTGGAAGGGGCATCCAGTCAATCTTCCAATGGTAATATGATTAATGCTGTAAAAAATGATACATATGGAATTGGTTATATCTCCTTATCGACGCTCGGAGATAGCGGATTAAAAGGGCTTTCATTCAATGGAATTGAAGCAACCGAAGCCAATGTTGTCAATGGAACTTATACATTACAACGACCATTCAATTATATGATTCGTTCATCTTGGAGTTATGATGCGACAAACGGTGAAACAAAACAAGCCATTATTAATGCTCTTGTTTCGTATATGTATTCGACAGAAGGGCGAACTGTTATCGCTCAAAATGGTGGAATACTAACAGGAACATCGACAGGTAGTTTTGTTAAACCAAACATTTGCAATAGTAATAACAGTGCCATTACATTGAAAGTCGGAGGATCCACCTCTGTTGATAAAATGGCTCAAGCGTTAACGGCAAACTTCAAAGGACTATGTGGAAACCCAACATTTACGCATGCGGCAACCGGATCTGGTGATGCTTTTAAAAGAACCCAAGGTTCAAGTGCAACCGGAACGGATTTGATCGATATTGGTTTTCTATCTCGAGGAGTAAGCGAAAATGCTGCGAGCGGTACATATAGTGGAATCCAAACCACCGGTGGCACTGGTTCACCCGCAAATGTAGCTATGTGTTTAGATGCGGTCGTCGTTGTTGTTAGCAAGAAAAATCAAGTTAATAACATTACCCCCGCTTTATTAAAATCGATCTACGTCAAAGATAGTAGTGTCGTAAATATTACAACCTGGAAACAAGTCACCCAATAGGTGATTTGTTTTGTTGGATATATTAGTATGTTAAAAACTAAATTTAAAAACAAGAACCATCATTTCAATGATAAAATGATGAAAACGATATTTTTAATCACTACGATAATCAGTGCTACCATTCTAGTTGTGATTATCGGTTTTATTGCGTTTAAAGGAATGAAACCATTTCTTGCTTATGGACAATTAAATGTTCCATTTTTTTCATTCTTATTAGGAAACAGATGGTTTTCCTCCCCCAACATCTATGGGGTTGGTTTTATTATCATTAACACGGTTTTTATTACTTTACTCGCGATGATTATTGCTGCTCCTGTTGGTATTTTAACCGCACTTTTTATCGCAAAAATTGCTCCACGGAAAATCAGCCATCTTTTAGCAACTATCATTGAATTACTCGCAGCTATACCTTCCATAGTTTTCGGGGTTTTTGGTCGAGGTTATATTACGAAAATAGTCGATAATTTAGCCACAATATTCGGAGTTCAAAGTATGGGAGGACTCTCAACTTTATCCACCGCACTTGTCCTTGCTTTGATGATTTTACCAACCATTACTATTCTTTCTGTTGCTGCCATTAATGCGGTGGATATTGAGATGGAAAAAGGTTCTCTAGCGCTGGGAGCTAGTCAAACACAAAC
Source organism: uncultured Eubacteriales bacterium (assembly GCA_964408135.1). GTDB lineage: Bacteria > Bacillota_I > Bacilli_A > RFN20 > UBA1709 > CAYOYG01. The sequence continues at coordinate 2,420 of CAYOYG010000039.1, forward strand.
TCATTTTAAAGTTACTTTAGTTGCGGCCAAGTCTGGCATTTTCTCGGGAATTATTCTTGGGGTTGGTCGCGCTCTGGGCGAGGCCACTGCCGTTAGTATGGTGGCGGGTAACAAAATGAATGGACCATCGTTTGATATATTTGATATCACACGCACACTGACCTCAACGATGCTTTCTGGATTACATGAAACCTTTGGACTTGACTATGATATTCGCTTTTCTGTTGGTCTGATTCTAATTTTGACCATCTTATTATCTAACCTGTTATTAAATACATTAAAGAAGAAAATAGGTGATATTGTATGATAAACAAACGTCGTTTATTAAGGAAAGATCGCATCTTACGTTTATTAACCATGCTATCATCAAGTATTGGTGTTTTCACTTTGGGAGCTATTTTATTTTTTGTCTTTTCCAAGGGTCTCCACTTAGTAAACTGGGATTTATTAACGAGCAATTATTATCCTACCGTCTATAACACTTCAAGCTCACCACTTGAAGCCACACACTTTGATCCACCTAGCAACTTAAATAACTCCATTTATTTTTCTTCCAGATGGGGTGTTGGATTTCAAGACGATACAAATAAAGAAGGCGGTAACATTATTGTAATTGCCTATGTTGATCCAAATTCACCTTTTCTTGTTTTAAAAGATAATTTTCAAGACAATCAACTCATCGCCATAACCAGTGGACAAGAATTAAGCTATGCGATATTAGATCAAGAGGTAACTGTTCTTGGTCGGTATGGCGCCCAGAATGCTGCAATGCAATTTGATCAAGCATCCCAGATTACAAGCATGTCTACTCAATACAGTGGTGGGGGGATTCGTTCTTCCCTAATAACTACTTTCTATTTAATTGGATTATCACTATTCATCGCCATACCTTTTGGAATTTTCACGGCCCTTTATCTCAATGAATTTGCCAAAAAGAATCGATGGACGCAAATACTACGCTCGATGATTGAGGTGTTAACAGGTGTTCCTTCCATCATTTATGGTCTACTTGGAGCTGCCGTCTTTATTCCTTTTACTCAATACTTCTTCCATGCAAATGGAGGAAACATTCTGGCTGGTGCTTTGACTCTTGCTACCATTATCTTACCCATCATTATCCGTTCCACAGAAGAAGCTTTAAAAACAGTACCGATTGACTTAAGAAAAGCGTCCCTTGCATTAGGAGCGAATGATATGAATACGACTTTTAAGGTAATCGTTCCCTCGGCTTTGCCAGGAATTATTTCGGGAATACTACTTGGAATTGGACGAATCGTCGGAGAAAGTGCCGCTTTAATTTATGCCATCGGCACCACCATAAACGACAAAGTATCTTTGACAGGAACATCAACACCATTATCGGTTCACATTTGGAGTGTAATGGCAGGAGAAGCCCCAAACTTTGCCATGGCTAGTGCTATTTCGATTATCATTCTCTTCGTCGTATTGGTGCTGAATATATTGGTTAAACTTCTATCCCGTAAACTAAATCGTTTTAATGAGGTGAAATAACATGAACAACGTCTTTACCATTCAAAACCTAGATTTATACTACGACCACCATCATCAAGTTCTCCGCAAGATTAATCTCGCGATTGAAAAAAACAAAGTAACAGCCTTAATCGGTCCATCCGGATGTGGTAAGTCAACCTTTCTTCGCTGTTTGAATCGGATGAATGATTTAATTCAAAATTGTGTGATTAAAGGGCAAATTCTGTTTGAAGATCGGGATATCTATGCCCCTAATTATGATGTCATTCAATTACGAATCAAAGTTGGAATGGTCTTTCAAAAACCAAGCCCATTCCCAATGTCCATATACAACAACATTGCGTATGGTCCTCGTTGCCAAGGACTTACTAACAAGAAAGTCCTTGATAAGATTGTGGAAGACTCTTTAAAAGGAGCGGCCTTATATGATGAAGTAAAAGATCGTCTGCACGAATCGGCTTTTGCCTTATCGGGAGGACAACAACAACGTTTATGTATTGCGCGAGCGATTGCGATGGAACCAGATGTTATCTTAATGGACGAACCAACCAGTTCACTTGATCCGATTGCTACAGCAAAAATTGAGGATTTAATCCATCTACTAAAACAGAAGTACTCGATTGTAATTGTCACTCATAATATGCAACAAGCAACCCGTATTTCTGACAATACTGTTTTCTTCCTAAATGGAGAAATTGTTGAAAGTGGATCGACCGATGATATTTTTGCGAATCCGACAAACAAAAAAACTGAAGACTACATTACGGGACGTTTTGGATAAAAGGGGGAATCAATCATGATCCGTTCCAAATTTGAAAAAGAGTTAGAAGATTTAAGAGTATTGGTTTTGCAGATGACTGACCAAGTTAAATTGAATATTGACAATGCTTTTAAGGGCTTTATTCGCATCGATGAAGTCTTGGCCCATGAAGTGATTAAAAACGATGAGATTGTGGATGATTATGAAGAAAAGGTCGAAAAGAAATGTCTGAATATCATTGTGCGTGAACAACCAGTCGCGCGCGACTTGCGCTTTATTACCGGTGTATCGAAAATGATTATCGATATCGAACGCATTGGCGATCATGCCGCCGATATTTCGAAAATTACCATTTTGCTTAATCAACATGAACATACAATCGACTTCCCTCGCATCACCAAAATGGCCAGTCTTTGTCGACAAATGTTGGATAACTCGGTCCTTAGTTATTTAAATAATAATATGGATTTAGCCGAAGAAACTATTAAGATGGATCAACAAGTCGATGATTTATTTGAAGATCTAAAAGTCGTGATTATTAATTTATTACGCGAAAATAAAATTGATGCCGAGTACGGAATATATATTGTCATGATTGGTAAATATCTCGAGAGGATTGGGGACCATTGTACCAATATTTGTGAATGGGTCATTTTCTCTATTAGTGGCAAGCATAAAAATATTATGTTATTCTAATCTAGTGAGGTGATTACGATGGCAACATTACTTTATTCTCTTGAAGATGACCAAAACATTGGTTATATCATTAATAAGACACTCACAAGCGCCCAATATCAAGTGGAAACATTTGCAACCGCAAAAGCTTTCTTGAGTGCTTTTAATGCGCGTAAACCAGATTTAGTTCTACTCGATTTAATGCTGCCAGATGCAGACGGACTTGCGGTATTAAAAAGAATCAAAACGACCAGTCGAATTCCCGTCATCATTCTATCCGCTAAAAACTATGAAGTTGATAAGGTTATTGGATTAGATAGTGGTGCGGACGATTATATCACAAAACCATTTGGTGCTCTCGAATTAATCTCGCGGGTTAAAGTCGCCTTGCGCAAAGTCGATGATTCAAAGGAAGAAACTCTTCACTTTGAAAATATAACAATGAATATCAATCAACGAACATGTTATGTAGATCAGCAAGAAGTTATCCTGACCACCAAGGAATATGAGTTGTTAAAGTTGTTATTGGAAAATAAAGGTAGAGTCTTAGAACGAGATGTTATTTTTAAAACCATCTGGGGTTATGATTTTATTGGCGAGACTAGGACCCTTGATATGCATATTAATTATTTACGAAAAAAACTAACGAATGCTAATTCAAATTTGGAATCGATGATAAAAACCATTCGTGGTATCGGATATATGGTGGTTAAAGATGAGTAAGAAGTTGGTACGAAACTATCTTCTTGTTTTAATTGTTACCTTCATTGTTTTTGTCACGGGTATCGTTTTAATCATTGATAGTACAACATTGCAACTATCCAAAAACAACGCATTGAATTATTTAAACATCGTTGAAAATCGCTATGAAGAAAATAATTATGACGCGACTCAAACTATCGCTGATTTCTCACCTCAAGCCAGTTTTTTACGCATTACTATAATTGATGCAGCAGGTAATGTGATAATCGATAGTTCATCAACAACAAATGAAAATCATTTGAATCGAATTGAAATTCAAAACCCAGGAGTCGTCTACAAACGCTACTCTGCCACCCTTGATATGTCGATGCTGTATGTCGCTCATTATCTAGAAAATCAACAAATGTATGTGCGAATATCTATCCCACTAGCGAGTATTCAATCCAGTCATACATATTCGATTTTATTAACTATTTTATTAGCGATAACCTTAGTTGTACTTTCCTATTTTGCTTTTCAAAAATTCGTTAAACATTTCTCGCAAGCGTTGAATAAAGTATCCAATTCATTGGGCCTAATCATCGCTGGTAATTATCATCATCTAGATGCCCATAGTGGCTATCCTGAAATCGACCACATTTTGCACCGCATCAATGATGTAAATCAACAAATCGCTAATACGGTTCACTACCTTGCCGAAGAAAAAAATAAAATCAATGATATTCTAAACAATATTAATCAGGGTATTGTTGCGATTGATCAGGATCGAAAAATCATGTTAATCAATCAGTATATTAAACAAATATTTCGTATTGAAAATATTAGTGTTGGCAATAACTTCTTATTATTAATACGCAAAATTGATTTACAAAACGCGATTCTTGATTGTCTTGTTCATCAAACGAGTGGCGATATCCAAATCGATCTGGACAATCAATATTACAAAGTAATTATTACGCCATTAACCACCTCATCATCGACACAAACCGGAGTTCTTGTTTTAATGCGTGATGTGACGGAAAGCATTAAAAGTGACACGATGAAAAAAGAGTTCTTTGCGAATGCTTCTCACGAGTTAAAATCACCTCTGACCTCAATCATTGGTGCTGCCGAATTGATTAGTAATCAACTAGTTACCAAGCAAGAAGATATCATAGATTTATCGCATCGTATCTACGAAGAAGCCAGTCGTATGAAAGAGTTAGTTTTACAAATGCTGAGTATCACTCGTTTAGAAAATTTGAAACAAGCAGAAAATACCTCCCTCATTCATTTAAAACAACTCGCCATATCGATACTTGATTCTCTCGATCACCAGGCCAAAGACAAACAAATCAAAATTCATCTAACGTGCGAAGATATAACGATGAAAGCAAACTATGATGACCTTTATCAAATGGTAAGTAATTTAGTGGAAAATGCCATTCGGTATGGGTATGAAAATGGTAATGTTTGGATCAATATTTACCAAAATCCTGGACCAACTATCGCGGTTAAAGATGATGGAATCGGTATTGATAAAATTCACCATGAACGGATCTTTGAACGTTTCTATCGCGTCGATAAGGGACGAAACCGTGATAGTGGTAGCACCGGACTTGGGCTTGCAATTGTTAAACACGTAGCCTTAATCTATGATGGTAAAATTTCGTTACATAGTGAATTGGGTAAAGGCACGGAAATTAAAATAAGTTTCCCACCAACAAAGTGAAGATA
>CAYOYG010000040.1:0-7733 GCA_964408135.1 uncultured Eubacteriales bacterium
ATCGCAACAAGGCATCATACTCACTAGAAGAATGTTCTTTTATTACTCTTTGGATATCTTGTTTTTGAATAGAAGTGGATTTATTTTGCAGGTAAGTGGAAAAACAATCGGCAACATACATGTTCCTTTCTTGGGTAACAATCAAGGTTTTAACTTCGTTTAAGTCATGCGACGATAATGTGATTTTCATGCTTTGATTTTAGCATTATTTTGCTATGAAAACAAATAAAAAACGCTGTCTTAGACAGCGCTTTTCACTCCAGATTCATGAAGGACACATACTTTACCTTCTTTGAAATAGATGACAAAGCATTTACTGCAACTGATACATTTTGCTTGGCCACCGTTTTTAATAATGGTTGATACATTGGGTTCACAGATAAATGGACGAGCTAAGGAGACTAAACTAATTCCACTATTGAGTACAAGTTCAGCATCGTCTAAATTTCGAACACCTCCGACTAATATAATCGGGGTCTTGACCATTTTTGCAGCTAAGGAAGCCCGTTCCATATAATAACGTTTTTGACCCAATTTTCCGAGTGGAGTAAAATTCCATCCACTTACTTCAATTCCTTCAACTCCTGCTTGATCAAGTTGTTGAATATAATAGAGGAAGTCTTCTTGAAATGCGGTATCATTTTCTTCAATGTTCGAATTGATTTTGATAAAAATCGGAAAATCCTTACCAACAACGGTTTTTACTTTTTGAATGATTTCAATGCCGAGGCGCATCCGGTTTTCTTTATTACCTCCGTATTGATCATTGCGAAGATTGTAGAGTGGATTGAGGAACTCACTAATTAAATAACTATGCGCAAAATGTAATTGAATGCCATCAAAGCCTGCGGTTTTAGCCCGTTTTGCTGCTTGCGCAAAATCTTCTTTAAGTTGTTCAATTTCAGCGATGGTCATCGTGGCTGGTTGATTTTCTTTTTGAATGACTTGTGGTTCTTTACGTGGTCCAAGGAAATAAGGAACTCCTGAAGGTGATTGTTGAGGAACTTGGTTCCAAGCAGGAGCACTGCATCCAGCATGGCTAATTTGTAAAATAGCTTTTACGCCGTATTGTTGAATAGTTTTAGCAATTTGGGCTTGACCAGGGATAAATTTATCATCGTAAAAACAGTTTTGATAATCATTGGCCCGCCCCCGGGCACTGATACAAACGTGTGAGGTAATAAACATGCCAAGGTCGTGTTTGGCGATGTTGTCAGCTAATTCAATTTGACGAGGTGTAACAAATCCATCTTTTGTGCCAAAATAATCTTGTGTAGCCGAACGGACAAGACGATTTTTCAATGACAAATGCTTGAGTTGAATGGGAGTGAATAATTGGTTCATAGCGTGTTTCTCCTTATGAATGCCATTAGGCAGCCACTATTGTGTATATACACATTATAGTTTTTGATTCCTCCTTTGTCAAATTAATCTTGTCTTGTTTAAGCACATCCCTTTATTCATTTTTCAGGATGTGGCATAATAATAAATAAGAAGAGATGATCAAACATAATTCATTAAGGAGGAATCAACCATGGTTGAAGAAGTAAAGAAAAAAGACTTAACGATTAAGCAAGGGAATAATCGACTCTATATTGGTGAGTCAGAAGAAAAGTTCGAAGCGGAGATTACCTACTATCCACTCGAAGAAGGAACCATTGTTGTCAATCATACTTTTGTTTCAGAAACAATTCGTGAAAAAGGACTAGCGGCTAAAATAGTCGATACGATGGCTCAATATGCTCGCGATCATCATCTAAAAATTATCCCAGAATGCCCATATGCAAAGAAAGTGTTGACAACCAATGCTCAATATAAAGATGTTTTAAAACAATAAAAGGAGAACAATGTATGGATATTTATTCAATCAATGTTACGGATATGAATGGACAAGAAACCAACTTAACTGCCTATAAAGGACAAGTTTTACTGATTGTTAATACGGCTACGGGTTGTGGTTATACACCGCAATATAAAGGATTACAATCCTTATATGATACTTATTCAAAACGGGGTTTTAGTGTTTTGGATTTTCCATCGAATCAATTTCGTCAAGCCCCAGGTGAGATTCGTGAAATCAACGATTTCTGCACCTTAAATTATGGAACTAAATTTCCACGATTTGCAAAAATTGAAGTCAACGGAAAAAATGAATCCCCTTTATATACCTTTTTGAAGAAAGAACAAAATGGTGTTTTAGGATCCAACATCAAATGGAATTTCACTAAATTTCTCGTGGATAAGAATGGCAATGTTGTCAAAAGATATGCACCAGGGGATACACCTGAAGCGATTGAAAAAGATATAATTGCTTTATTGTAAAAAATGACATAAGCGCTAACCACAATGGCCAGCGTTTTTTTTATTACGACTAGTATAACATGAACAAAGTTGGATTTTAAGACTTAAAAATTGACGACAATTCGCGTATGATGAAAGTAAAGCGGGTGATAGTAATGGATAAACATGAAATTTATCAACAAATTGAAAAACAAATCAATAGTAATTCAGCCAAAAGTTTATTTTATGCCATTAAAAATCAATCCATTCTTGAACCTCGTTCTGAATTCATTAAGTTTTTAATTCGAGAACAAAAGAGTTTATCTGCTTTTTATCAAGATTTAATTGTTGAGAAAAAAGAAGAGGCATTTATTGAAGGGATTGTTGAAAGCGTGATTCAAAGTTTTATTACAGCCAATCAATTCATTCACTTTAATGAACGCGATCGGGAAGAATTACAAGAAATATATCGCCAATTGATTCAAGATGTCTTGTTTCAATCAAGACCACAGGAAGCCGCATATCGTTTGGTATTTGATGCCCATTATCAAACATTAAAAGAATTTTTAATACGAACCAATCAAAAAGAAATGTTTAAAGATTATGAAACACACATCACAGTACCAAATGTTGAATGTGGGGAGTATCAATCTTTACTCCAAATAGATGTACTAGGATTAGATACGCAACAACTAAAAGAACCCATTTTGGATATTGGTTGTGGTCAAAATGCGCTATTAGTTCATTATTTAGAAGAACTAGGTTATACGGCATTTGGCTTTGATCGCACAGTGGAAATACCAAGTAAAAATGTTTTTCAAAGCGACTGGTTTACTTTTCGAATTGATAAATATAAGTGGGGAACCATTGTTTCTCATATGGCTTTTTCAAATCACTTTATTCATCATCACTATAAAAAAGATGGTAATTATCAAGATTACGCTCAATTATATGTCAAAATCATTCGTAGCTTAAAAAAGGGGGGAAGTTTTATTTATAGTCCGGACTTACCCTTTATAGAAGAACTATTAGATCCAAGTGAGTATAGTGTTAAGAAAATAGAAGTCATCAAAGATATTTTTACCACCCATGTGACAAAATTATAATTTTTTTGCGACTTTTGGCTCATTGAGATTGGGGAAGCCAATTTTATAACGCGTGGATTTATTAATTTGACTACTATAAAGACTAAACGGGCCAGATAAGGTATAACTAATAGTACAAGCAATCACGAAGAAAGCTACCCCACTGCCCCCAAATAGTTCCAATCCAAGAATGATAGAAGCAATTGGGGCATTGACCGCTCCACAAAAGATAGAAATTAATCCAATGGCAGCACCAAATCCGGGATCCAAACCTAAAAGATTACCAACAACACATCCAAATGTAGCCCCTATGAAAAACAATGGTACAATTTCGCCACCTTTAAAACCACTACCTATCGTAATTGAGGTGAAAAGAGTTTTAAGTAAAAAAGCATAAGGGATTGCCGTCCCACCAATCGCTAAGACAATCAGGTTAATCCCTGTACCATTATAATCACTTGTTTGTAGTAGTAGCGTCAATACAACAATTAACACACCGCCGATAAAAATGCGGATGTATTCATTTTTGAAGTGTTTTGTAAAGAAGTGTTGTACAAAATGCATGGTTAGGCAAAAAATAATACTAAAGACAGCACACAATAAAGCTAGTAAAGATACCCGACCAATGTTCATCAAGTCGAATGAGGGAATTTGAAGTGCAGGGAAAACTATTTTTTCACCACCTAAAACGGAGGTTATTCCATAGGCAGTAAAAGAAGCTATTACACAAGGGACAAAGGCGGAGTAGTAAATCACACCCACGGTTATTACTTCGATAGCGAAGATAGCAGAAGCAAAGGGTGTAAAGAATAAAGAAGAAAATAAGGCACTCATACCACACAAAATAACAATCGGCAAATCTTCTTTTTTAAGATGGAACACAGTACCCAATTTATAAGCAATGCTACCACCTAGTTGCAAGGCGGCCCCTTCGCGACCAGCAGATCCGCCAAAAAGGTGAGTAATAAAAGAACCGATAAAGATTAAAGGCGCCATAACAAATGGGACTTTTTTGCCAGAATGGACGCCTTCAAATACTTGGTTTGTCCCTAACAATAAAGTTTGATTTGACCAACGATATAAAAAGGCGATTAATAAACCACCTAATGGTAATAAATAAATTAATTGACTATGGTCACCACGAAGGGTAGTTGCAAGGTTAATTGCGTAGTCAAAAGCATAACCGACAACACCGCAAAGCAGTCCAATTGTCAAAGCTAGAAGAATCCATTTAAAGAAGATCGTGGAATGAACAAGCGATTGAGCGAGTTTTTGTTTTGTTTGTAAAATAAGTGCTTTCATCGAAATACTACCATCGATTAGTCGAATTCTAATCTTGTCTTTCTCTCAAGTGATAATTATGCTACGAATATCAATTACTTTCAAGACAAATATCACAAAAATTCATTAAATAAGAGCAGGTGTGTTCATTGAGAAAACCATACTGTAATGATATAATAAAAAAAGGAGACAATGAACTATGCACGAACACACTCATTCGACTACCGGTCGACTTAAATTAGCGTTTTTCTTAAATTTTGGCTTCTCTATTGCGGAATTTATTGGGGGTTTATTTACCAACTCTATTGCTTTAATGTCCGATTCTATCCACGATTTAGGTGACTCTTTGTCCATTGCTGCCTCTTGGTTTTTTAATCGTAAAGCCACTAAAAAACCCGATGAAAAGTATACTTATGGTTATGGACGCTATTCTCTTTTAGGGGGATTAATTACAGCGATTGTATTGCTTGTTGGATTAGTATTTTTATTGATGGAAGCCATTCCACGTTTAATTCATCCTGAAGAAATTAAAGTGTCATGGGTTTTAGGTTTTGCGGTATTTGGATTAATTGTGAATGGGATTGCTGCCTTTTCTACCTCGCGCGGGAAAACCATGAGTGAAAAAATGGTTTCTCTCCACCTTTTTGAAGATGTGCTTGGTTGGGCGGTTTTACTGATATCGAGTATTGTAATGTTGTTTGTCGATTTTCCAATTTTGGATCCTTTACTCTCCATAGGCTATGCCATTTTTATTCTAATTCAAGTTTATAAAAATGGGAAAGAACTAGTCGGCATATTGATGGAAAAAGCACCACATACTATTGATTTTGCCGCTTTGAAAGCTCAAATTTTAGCCGGTACCTCCATTATTGGCATTCACCATGTTCATATATGGAGTTTGGATGGGAATCAAACCTTGGTTACCTTCCATGCTGCTTTGAATAAAGCCTTAACTAAAGAACAAGTTATTGAGGTTCAAAAACAAGTTCATGCGATTGTTAATGCCTTCGGTATTACGCATGCCACCATCGAGTTTGAACTTGATAGTCCATGCCAAGATGAAGATTGTCAACTCTCGGAAAATGAAGTAGAAGAACATCATCACCATCATCACTGATGAATGATGATGAATAGGAATGAAATAAGGGATTTATCTCTTATTTTTTCATTCATCTGTCAAGTTATTGATAGAAAGTATTATTGAAATATTTGATTATTAATCACTTTCCATTCATTTTATGAGCGACAATTAATTGCATAATAGTCCTATTTTAAAGTCAATTATTCTTCCATTTACCAACAGATTATAATATAATTTTAAAGAAGTACATGTTGTCGATATCTATTTATCGTTTCATTGATGAGTAAATCCACGAAAACGATACATCCTTGGAACCCGGAGGATATTTATGAGGAAAAAAATCAGCTTGCTTGTTGTATTAGCCTTGCTCTTATTTTTCGCTATTGTGATGAATTATACCTTTGATAATAATGGGCTATATACAAACTTTTATTTTTTAATTGCTGTCATCATAGCATTCTCTTTTGGGGAATTACTTATACCAATAACCGTGGTTCTTGGATTGCTTCATCTTGCTTTAGAAGGTCTTTTTGATTATAACATATTGTATGCGGTAGTTCGCATATTAATATTTGCTGCTTTCTCCATCTTCTTATTAGTGAACAAACGGCGGATTAAAACCTCAGAAGAAAAAGAAATTAAATATGATCTATTGTTTGAAAATATGCCGCAAGCTTTTGCGGTTCATAAGATTGTACTAGACGAAAAAGGTCGTCCAGTCGATTACATTTTTCTAGATGTCAATCCGGCTTTTGAAGAAATTACTCGTTTAAAAGCGAAAGATATTATCGGTCATAATGTCCGTGAATTATTACCAAATACCGAAGATTATTGGATTAAAGCGTATGGTGAAGTGGCTTTAAGTGGTAAACCAGCCCGACTTGAAAACTATTCAGCAGAACTTGATAAGTATTTTGATGTCCGGGCATTTAGTTTTAAATATGGCGAGTTTGCCGTCGTGTTTTCTGATATCACAAATCGGGTGAAAGCCGAAAAAGAATTGTTTGAAAGCCGTGAAGTTTTTCGTGAATACATCGATAATGCTCCCGATGGAGTCATTATTCTTGATAGTAAAGGTCAATTTAAAAAGGTAAATAAATCGACGATTTTGATGACGGGATATAGCGAAGCAGAATTATTGACCATGCGGACAAAAGATATTACGCCCCGCGAAGATTTTATCAAAGCAATTCAACCTTTTGAGGCCATGTTTCAATATGGCAAAACCTCTTTTGAAGTAGCTTATGTGCGGAAGAATGGAGAAAAACGCATCTGGAGTATGGATGGGGTTAAAACAAGTGATGATGAAGCCATCTGTTTTGTTAAAGATATTACGGAAAGAAAAGCCCTTGAACAAAAGATTGTTTATAACTATTATCATGATAGTTTAACTGGTATGTATAACCGTATTTATATCTATGATAATATGCAAAAAATCGATGTTCCAAAAAACTATCCACTCGCGTTTGTTTTGGCCGATATTAACGGTTTAAAATTAATTAATGACGCTTTTGGTAAAGATTTTGGGGATGATGTAATTAAAAAAATCGCCCAATTGATTCAAAAAAATTGTGGACCAAATGACATTGTCGCTCGGTGGGGAGGCGATGAATTTATCATCATTTCACCAAACGCTAGCGAAAGTCAAATTCATCAAATGATTGATCAGATGCAAAGTGGATTAAGTGATACGGTTAAATCGGATTTATCGGTCTCCTTTGGATTTAAAATAAAAGAATCCCGTGAAGAATCATTTGAAAAGTCATTAAACGAAGCGGAAGATATGATGCTACGTTATAAAACATATGAAAGTTCTAGTTTCCGTGGTAAAACTATCAAAATGATTCTTAATACATTGCACGAAAAAAATCAACGCGAAGAACAACATTCCAAACGCGTCAGTGAAATTTGTGAAAGTATTGGTCGCGCCCTTGAATTTACAGAAGCAGAAGTCGGCAAATTAAAGACAATTGGGCTTGTCCATGATATTGGGAAAATTGGAATTC
>CAYOYG010000041.1:0-7483 GCA_964408135.1 uncultured Eubacteriales bacterium
GGGCCATGAAAACAACAAAGGAAGCGGCAAATATATTGATGGCTGTACCACTAATCACTTGATTGGACTTCATTTTAATTGAAGCAAAGGCGTGGGCTAAACTTATGAGCATACCCATAATACCACCGACGAGTAATCCGCCCAAAAAAACAAGTTGGTTTCCAAGAAAAGAACGAATCATGATGGATTCTTGAATTTTATTGATGAATACGACTCCAGAGAAAGCTCCAATCAACATAATACCTTCTAGTGCTATATTGACGACACCACTTCGTTCACAATAAAGAGCTCCAATCGCGACAATAAGTAGCGGGATAGCACTAACCACCGTTAGGCGGACAATTAATTCAATAATTTGCATAGTTACTACCTCACTTTCTTACGAAGAAATATTTTCTTCAATATGGCTCTCGCTTGTCCATTTAAGAACAACGATAGAGCACTGGCATAGAAGATTACCGAGATAATCATTTTAACAATTTCAGGATCAAAATCGAACGATTGAACATAGAACTCCGCACTACGTAAATAACCAAGAAAAATCCCAGAAAAAATCGATCCAAGTGGATTGCTGAGCGCAAGTAAAGCGACTGGAATTCCATCAAATCCTTCAGAAAATAATTTTGATACCGTTTCCATCATAACTCCGTTGCCTGGATGGAGAAACATAGTCGCCGCTGCTAATCCAGATAAACCACCAGAGATGGCCATCGAAATAATGATATTTCTTTTATAATTTATACCAGCGTAATTGGCGGCATCTTTATTAAAACCAACGGCCGTCAATTCATAGCCTAATTTGGTTTTTTCCAAGATAACATAAATCAAAATACCAATTACGATAGCAATCACAATTCCCCCATCGACGGAAGAGCCAGGAAATAATCGATCCAACCCAAACGTTGGTATCGACCCACTGATAGCGACAGGTAAATTTTGTGCACGATTGACATCATACACATAATTTTTGACAATAAATAACGATAGATACATACCAATATAGTTCAACATAATCGAAGAAACAACTTCATGAACATTGAAAAATGCTTTTAAAATACCGACAAGCATGCCCCACAGCATGCCACCAAGTATGCCAATAATGATGCAAACCATCCAATGCCAAGGTGCTGGTAAAAAAGTAAAATTGACACCTGCGTAGATGGCTAAAACCCCACCAACGGCAATTTGACCACTAGCACCAATATTAAATAAACCGGTTTTAAAAGCAAAGGCAACGGAAAGACCTGTCAAAATAATTGGTGTTGCATATTTTAAGACATCACCGAAACTGGATGCCCCATCGATAAAGCCTCCACCTAGAATCGTAAAAAAGACGGAGAAAGCTTCAGTCGGATTGATAATCAGAATGATAATTAATCCAACAAGAAGACCGGCAACTATCGCGAGAATAATCGATAAAAATGAAACTACTTTTTCATTTTCAACAATATCTGTTCCTACGAACTTTCTACGCATGGTGATCACCTTCCTCTCCACGATGACCCAACATATACTTACCTAATTCTTCTGCCGTTGTCGACTCTGCTGGGAATTCTTTGACTAATTCGCCTCCGGATATAACAAAAATCCGATCACTGATACTTAATACTTCATCCAACTCTAGAGAAACAAGTAAGATAGCTGTTCCTAAATCACGTTGTTCAATTAATTTTGAATGCACATATTCAATTGCTCCAACATCCAGTCCTCGCGTTGGTTGAACGGCAATTAATAGTTCGGGATTTAAACTGACTTCGCGAGCAACGATGGCTTTTTGTTGGTTGCCACCTGACATATTGCGGGCAAAACTATTGACGCCTTTTGCACTACGAATGTCAAACTTATGAACCAAATCATCGGAGTAGCGTTTAATATTGTCAAAAAGCAAGAAACCACCTTTACTAAATTCTTTGGTTTCATAGTTTTTCAAAACTAAATTATTAAACAAGCGGAAATCAAGAATTAATCCATGACGATGACGATCTTCTGGAATATGGGAGATTCCTAAATTATTTTTTTGTTTGATACTGAAATTTGTAATGTCTTTATTCTTAAATAAAATAGTTCCAGATTCAATTTTCTTTAGACCCGAGATAGCTTCGACAAGTTGCGATTGTCCATTTCCATCAATACCAGCAATACAAACAATTTCACCAGCTCGTACATTGAAATGCACATTTTTTACACGCGCAATTTTGGAAAGAGGATCCCGCATAGTCAAATTTTCAACAGCTAAGACAATTTCTCCTGGTTGACAAGGTTTCTTATCAATAGTGAATTTGACTTTTCGACCGACCATCATTTCCGCAAGTTGATCAATGGTTGTATCTTTTGTTTCAACCGTTCCAATTAATTTACCTTTACGTAAAACCGTACAACGATCGGCAACATTTTTAATTTCGTGTAATTTATGAGAAATCAAAATAATGGATTTCCCTTCTTTCACCAAACGACGCATAATTAAAATCAAATCATCAATTTCTTGGGGTGTTAAGACAGCCGTTGGTTCATCAAAAATCATAATATTTGCATCACGATACAGCATCTTAAGTATTTCTACTTTTTGTTGCATACCGACACTAATGTCTTCAATTTTTGCATTCACATCGACAGCTAGACCATACAATTCGGCTAGTTTTTTAATTTTAGCAACTGCTTCACGGAATTGTAATATTCCAAGTTTGGATTTTTCCATACCAAGAATAATATTCTCAGCAACTGTAAAATTATGCACCAATTTAAAGTGTTGGTGCACCATTCCAATACCAAGAGCCGTTGCCACATTTGGATTGGCAATTTTTTTCTCAACACCATGAATCTTGATTGTGCCTTTTTCTGGTAAATAGAGACCAAAAAGAACACTCATCAATGTGGATTTTCCCGCACCATTTTCACCAAGCAAAGCGTGAATTTCACCTTTTCTTAAAGTGAAGGTAACATTATCACATGCTACAATACCAGGAAACTCTTTTGTTATTTCAATCATTTCAATTGCATTTTCCAATTTTTATCTCCCCCTAATCTAGTAAATAATAACATATTTATTGTGGATAAAAAAGCAAAAGTAATCGTTGCATATAACCGATTACTTTAGATTCTATTGTAGGATTCTTTCCAGTGCTTTTACAATTTCTGGATCAAACTGACTACCCGCATTTTTCAAGATTTCGTTCAGCGCTTCTTGCGAAGTTCTTTGCTTGCGATACTCGCATTCAGTCATCATCGATCCATAAGCATCAGCGACTGCAATGATGCGCGCTTTGACTGGGATTTGCTTGCCTTTTAGTCGCCGAGGATATCCTGTGCCATCATAACGTTCATGGTGGGAAAAGACATCTTCCGCAATATTCATATACTCCAGTGAGGCAATTAAAATACGATAGCCTCTTTCTGGATGCTTACGGATGATCTGCCATTCTTTGTCAGACAAAGTGGATGGTTTTGTTAATATCTCATCTTCAATGGCAATCTTGCCAATATCATGGAAATCACAAATTAAACGAATTAGTTCGACATCTTCCGCATTGAAATCAAAAGCCTTAGCCAGTTGAACCGCTATCTCTTTGCTTACTTCCGTATGCGCTTTCTCATATGGATTTCGTTGATGAAGCACCTCTAAAATTTCATGGACTATCCGACGACGATTTAAGGAAGTATCGGCGAATTTGTTAATATACATCGCTTCATCGGATGATTTATTTAAGTCAATATCGACACCTTGACTATCCTTGGTGGCTATCCCTGCTGAGATGGAAATATTGATTCCATTTAGACAATGATTCTCAATATTTCTTTTTGCTTCCTCTAACATAACCTGTGCGGCTACATTTGACATATTTGGAAGTAGAACACTAAACTCATCACCGCCGATTCGAGCAACAATTCCTTTACTCGAAAAGACTGCTAATAAATCTTGCGCCACATTGCATAATAATTCATCTCCCACATCATGACCGAAAGCATCATTGAAAATCTTTAACCCATTAATATCAATGGAAATAATCGATAGTGGATAGTTTTGCATCTTATTATACAACTGAAATTTTTCATCGTAATAACGGCGATTAGGAATGTTTGTCAATGAATCATAATAACTCAAATTTATCATCGCTTGTTCATATTTTTTACGTTCACTAACGTCTTGAGACATAACCGTAACGCCGATGATTTTTCCTTCATCATTGCATATAGGAGAGTAGCTTTCTTCAATATACTTATTAGTATTATCTTCGACTTCGATAACCGTTGTATGGTTTTCCCCTAGTAGCGCTCGGTTTATATAGGCTTTTAGTCGCATTTTCATGCGATTATTGTTAATCAAATCCAGATAATTTTGACCACGTCTTATATTCGTATCATAATGATGGCGCATTGCTTGGGCATGACATTGATTAAAGGTCAAGTAACAATAATTCATATCCACCGCATAAATTTCCGTGGAAGAAGTCGCATCAATGGATGCTTGTAATAATGATTGTTGATTTTTAATTTTGCGTTCATTTAGTACACGTTCTTTTTGAATTTCGATAATCCGACCAAGGATAACACTTATAAAAGGAAAAACAACAAGATACGGGATAACTGTACTCTTGATGACCACGTAGGATAATGGAGCTGGGAAGGCCGTGATAAAACAAATCAAAGTAAGGATGCTTGCCATTAAACCCAAGATATAATATTCATAGGTTATTTTCAACTTTGGAAAGAGTAGACGGATTTTTTTCCAATATAACCCTAGCACAGAGGTAACAACAATGGTAGCGACACCCGAATAAACCCCCACTCCGCCAATTACAACTCGATATACTATGCCAATTATAGCGGCAACAATCGTCGTTAAGCCGCCAAAAAAGACACCACTTATGCTATACAAAACAGTTCGTGTATCAAAAAAGATACCTTCTTCGAAGGTCCAAGGAAACATCATGATTAAAATGGCAATGGCTCCGATGATTAAGCCCATTCGAATTTTTCGTATGCGATTAACTTTCAAAATCCCATAATCGTTAATCGCATACAAAAAACCAAGCCCGAAAAGTAATATTCCGTTCTTAATGAGCTCTTTTAGGATAAGAAGCAAGTCCTTCAAGAAAACCATCTTTAACTCCCACTTTTTGTATAAAATCATTATAACACAAGCGAATCAGATAGTAAAATATTGAAAAAAAGACAACAATGAGATTATTTTGTTTCATTGTTGTCCTTTTATATAATAACTAAGCGACTAATGTAACCGTTAGATTACCATCTCCAGCAACATCTACTAAAGTAGGATTGTTTGCATCAAACCAAGCTTTGATTTGAGCAGCGGTAATGGCACTTTCATCGGTTGGAGCTAGTTTACTTGTATCGGCTGGAATTTCGATTAAACCATCCGCAACACGACCATAGACTTTATAGTAATCCATTTTTCTGAAGTTAACAAATCTCGAGAAATCATCAGGTAGACCAACGCCACCTTCTACAGAAGTTAAAGTAACCGATGCGCCAAAACGAATTTGATTACCAGAACCTGCCGTTGGAGTCGCTGATGTTGCTTTTGTCAATGCAGAGTAAACAGAACCTTTTAAATCCTTCATGGCTGAAGTAATGACTGTTTTGGATTCTGCACTTTGATCAACGTCAACACCGATGGCTTTTTTATTCTTAGCTTCGGCGGCTTTCATAATGGAGTTACCAGCACCACCAGCAGCAGCAAAGATAACTTCAACACCTTCAGTATACCAACCTTCTGCTAATGTTTGGTGAGCAGGAGATGGAGCAAAGTCACCTAAGTATTTATACTTGACAGTAACAGCTACTTCAAGTTCTTCTGCGGCAAGATAAGCGCCTGCAACAAAACCATAACCAAAGCGAATAACGGCTGGAACAGCCATACCACCAGCAAAGCCTAAACTTCTATATCCTTCAAGAACAGCAGCATAGCCGGCATAGAATCCGGATTCTTGTTCGGCGTAGAAGATGGATGAAACATTGGCTTTAGGTCCAGTGAAATCTGCATCACCTGTTCCAGTTAAAGTAGCCATTGTACCCCAGTCTGTAACGTTGTGTGGTGAACCATCTAACAAAATAAATTTTACAGTTGGATATTTTGTTTGTGCAATATAAACTGCATTTTCAAATAAGTATCCTGGTGTAACGATGTATTCAGCACCATTGTCAACAGCGAGATCGATTGCCTTAACATAATCATCGGTTGATTTTGTCTTTGGCTTATAGTACTTGTAGTTTACTGCATTGTCGACTGCAAAGGCTTTAAGACCTTCCCAAGCACCTTGGTTGAATGACCGGTCATCAATTGTACCGATATCGGTAATCAGAGCATATTCGTAAGTCTTTTTACTGCCACAACCCGCAAGCGTTAAACTGCCAATGACGGCGACACCTGCAACTAAACTCGTAATAAATTTCTTCATTTTCTTCCTCCTATTTCTATTCTTTTTTTATGGATAAATTTACTCGTTTTCCCAAGTAAATGGTCCACCTAAATATTAACATATAAGCCACTGTGGTTACAATGTTTATAGACGATTTTTCACTGCTCCTATTTTATTTCATCTGCCATAATGAGTACGACCTCATCGCTCCCGTCTTTTTCCTTAACTCTTACTCCAATTTTTTCGGTTTTGGCGGTTGGAACATTTTTTCCAATATAGTCTGGATGAATTGGAAATTCGCGATGACCACGATCTACGAGAACCAATAATTGAATTTGACTTGGTCGACCGTGATCCACAATCGCATCCATGGCGGCACGGGCTGTTCGTCCCTTAAACAAAACATCATCAATGAGAACCACCTTTTGATTCGTGAAATCACAATTTTGTTCAAAAGCTGGTTTGGGAGTTTTCGTCATTACATCATCGCGATAAGATGTGGTATCAAGTGCAAAGCATGGTACTTTGATCCCTTCCACTCTTTCAAGGTTTTCTTGAATTCGCAACGCTAAAAAGTAGCCACGTGTTTTAATTCCAACAAGAACCACTTGATCAAGCCCTTTATTCCGTTCAATAATTTCGTATGACAAACGAACTAAGGTTCTTTTTATTGCTTGTTCATCCATGATTTGACGCATTAGCTCACTCCCAATCATTTGATGATAGTACAACATGTAAATAAAATAGCAAACACCAACAAGTGCCTGCTATACAAGACATAATTCTCATTGAGTATTAATGCCTTTATAATCTCGCAGGACTACTCTTAAAGGTTGTCTCATCCATTATTGTAACTGAATAACACAATTTGTCAATCCACGACCAGGATTATTTACTCATTTTGGAAACAATGGTAGGATATTTTTGGTATTCACGTCGATGATTCCTAAGTCTGACATTTTGCAATTTGGAATGACTGGTAAAGCAAGTGTAACAATTCGTAATAAAGGATTGCTCATTTGGGTTAGGCCAACTTCTTGCATTGCCTTTTTCATATGATTCGCTTCTTTCGCTACTTCATAGACATTTTTACTCGACATTAATCC
>CAYOYG010000042.1:0-7127 GCA_964408135.1 uncultured Eubacteriales bacterium
AATGGCATTTAATTCAGCGTGTACTACATAAGGATACTTGGTATTGCAAAAATCACCTTTGTTTTCCCACGGGAAAACATCATCCTCACATCCATAAGGTAGGCCATTGTAACCAACACCGACGATACGATTGTCTTCATTAACAATGCAAGCTCCCACTTTTGTGTTTGGATCTTTGCTCCGCATCGCTGATAATTTAGAAATTCCCAAAAAATATTGATCCCAAGATATATGTCCCATGATTAGTTCCTCCTAGAAACTTCCTTCTGTTCTTAATTTTTCTAATGCTTTTTCAAAAATTGCTGGTAATGGAGCATCGACTGTTATCCTTTTGTCCGTCTTTGGATGCATGAAAGACAAAGTAGCAGCGTGTAACAATTGTGATTGAAATCCATAGTCATTTTTCCCACCATAAACTTGATCACCGACAATTGGAAATTTAATATAGTTTAGATGAACCCGAATTTGATGAGTTCGTCCTGTTTCCAATAAACATTCAATTAAAGTGAAACCGTGAAAACGTTCCAAGACCTTAAAATTCGTTACTGCTGCTTTTCCTTCGGAAACAACCGCCATTTTCTTTCGATCACTGCGACTACGCCCGATAGGTGCCCGAATTGTCCCTTCGGGGTGCGGAATTTCACCTTTAACTAGCGCTAGATAACGACGATATGCGGTTTTATCTTTAAGTTGTGCAGCTAATTTTTCGTGTGCCTCATCGTTCTTAGCAATCATTAATAATCCTGAGGTATCTTTATCAATGCGATGTACGATGCCGGGACGCACGACTCCGTTAACGGAAGATAGTGTTTGAAAATGAAATAACAATGCATTAACCAATGTATCATTATGATGACCAGGGGCTGGATGCACCACCATATCAACAGGTTTGTTGATGACGAGTAAATCATCATCTTCATATACGATATCAAGTGGTATGTTTTGTGGTTCAACATTCATCTCAATAACTTCTGGCGGAAAAACATAAACTTGGTCTCCTGCATTTAACTTTTGAGAAGCTTTTGTTTCTTTATCATTGACTAAAACGTCACCTTCATCAATTAAATGTTGTACTTGAGTACGAGAAAATTGAGGTAACAAAACGACAAGTGCTTTATCTAAACGTTGCGCACTCAATTGTGAATCAATCGAGAAACGTAATCCTTCATCATGCATTTTTTAAATCCTCTTTTTCAAAGAATAAACAAATCATCATATAAATGCAACCTAAAGTAATACACATATCAGCAAAATTAAAGACAGGAAAATCATACCCAAATGGAAGAAATCGAAGAAAATCCACGACGGCCCCCGTTGCAATGCGATCGATTAAATTTCCTATCGCTCCAGTCATAATAACAATTAAACCAATATTGAGATGGATTTTTTTGCTTTGAAAATAGAAAATAGTACACAGGATTAACACCAGCAGTGGTCCACCGATCAAAAACCAGCGTTGTCCAGCAAACATGCCCCACGCTGCCCCAGTATTGTAAGCGAGCGTGAATGAAAAGAAGTTATCAATGACCCAGACATCTCCCATCCCGCTCAATTGAA
This sequence comes from uncultured Eubacteriales bacterium, assembly GCA_964408135.1. GTDB lineage: Bacteria > Bacillota_I > Bacilli_A > RFN20 > UBA1709 > CAYOYG01. The sequence continues at coordinate 1,558 of CAYOYG010000042.1, forward strand.
GTTCAGCGATAGATTTCGTGATTTGGTCAACAGCAACCCCAAAGGGAATAAATAGAAGAATCCAATGTTTTCGCAAAAATGCTTTCATTTATTCTCCTCCTAATTTTTTCATAACTTCTGCACAGCGTGGACATAAACCATTGCTATCTACATGCTCGAAACGATTCCAACAACGAACGCATTTTTCTGCTTCGTATTTTGATGCTACCACCTTGGCTACTGATAGAGTTGGAGCATCAAGGGATTCAACAAGTGTTAAAGCCGATACGATAAAGAACCGTTTTTGTTCTAACTCATTCATATGTAGAAATATTTTTTTCGTTTCATTATCGAGAATATTTACAACGACACTCGCTTCTTGACTCGATCCAATTATACCATGACCACGAATTTCTTCTAGGGCTTTTAACACGTCGGACCGAAGGGTAAGCAAGCGATTATAGTCATCATCCAATTTTTCATCATATTTTTGCACTTTCGGCATATCTAATAAATGCACAGAATCCATTTTTTGATGAGCATTAAAATAATCATAGATTTCTTCACATGTGAAAGGCAAGATTGGTGCAAAAACCCGAATTAATTGATCCAAAATAGTATAAATAGTAGTTTGAACTTGGCGTCTGCGTAAAGAGTTTTGTTCATCACAATAAAGAATGTCTTTTGTAATATCAAGATAGAATGCACTTAAATCATTGATTAAGAAATCACTCAACACTGTATTCGCACTTAAATAATTATAATTTTCATAATAATCTAAGGTTTGTGCTACCACTTTATTTAGACGATTTAAAATGAGTTGATCAACAAATTCAAAAGTAGTGGTTTTATTTGCTTCATAATCGAATGTTCCAAATTCGCCATCGCTTAAATTCCCTAATAGAAAGCGGAAGGTATTACGAATCTTACGATACGATTCAGATACTTGTTTTAAGATACTATCAGAAATGCGAACGTCCGATTGATAGTCAACACTAGCAACCCACAAACGCAGAACATCAGCGCCATATAAATTGGTTACCTTGTTTGGTTCAACTGTATTCCCAAGGGACTTTGACATTTTATTACCATTACCATCGAGAACAAAACCATGAGACACGACATGATTATAAGGAGCTTTTCCTTTAGTAGCAGTTCCCACAATTAAGGATGAGTTAAACCAACCACGATATTGGTCACTTCCTTCTAAATACAAATCAACAGGATAGCTAATTCCACGACTTGCAAGAGCCGCCGTGTGACTTGAACCTGAGTCAAACCACACATCCATGATATCGGTTTCTTTTGTGAATAATCCATGAGGTGAAGATGGGTGTTTATATCCTACTGGAATCAAATCTTTTGCTTCTTTACTAAACCATATGTTACTGCCATATTGAGCAAAAAGAGTTTTAAAATGATCAAAAAGAGCCTTATCAATAATTGGTTGTTCATCTTCACTATAGAGGATTGGAATTGGTACACCCCAGGCTCTTTGCCGAGAAATACACCAGTCCCCACGATCTTTAATCATATTGCCCAAACGAGTTTCGCCCCATTGTGGATGCCATTGGACGCGACGAATTTCACTCATTAATTGTTCGCGAATTGGTTCGATGGAGGCAAACCATTGTGCGGTAACTCGGAAAATGATTGGCTTTTTCGTTCGCCAGTCATGTGGATAAGAGTGTGTAACTTTTTCTTGACCAAGTAACGCATTGGTTCCTTGTAATAATTCAATCACTTTTTTATTCGCATCTTGATAAAACATGCCACTTAAAACTGGACCAGCTTCACTCATCATGACGCCTTTTTCGTCGACAGGACAAAGTGGTTCAAGATGATATTTGCGACCCACAATGAAATCATCTTCACCATGACCAGGTGCTGTATGAACACAACCAGTACCACTTTCATTGGTAACATGATCACCAAGGATTACCAATGAATCGCGGGAATACATTGGATGTGTAGCTAGGATTCCTTCTAATTGTTTCCCCAGAAAAACTTGACGAATCTTTGTGATTGTTAGATTTAATTTTTTAACTAATTTTTCTTGTAAATCCACATTAAAAATGTAGACTCCACTCGTTGTTTCATAAACTCCATATTGTAATTTTGCATTTAAACAAATTCCAAGATTTCCGGGCATTGTCCATGGAGTAGTTGTCCAGATAATAAATTGTTCATCACCTTTAAGAATACCTTTACCATCACGAACATGGAAAGCAACAAAAATCGAATCAGAAACTACATCTTGATATTCGATTTCAGCTTCTGCCAAGGCAGTTTCACTGGAAGGAGACCAATAAACAGGGCGAGCCCCTTTATAAATGAGACCATTCAGTGCCATTTTGCCAAAAATTTCAATTTGTTCTGCTTCATAATCTTTAGTCAAAGTTACATATGGTTTTTCATAGTCGCCAAAACTACCAAGGCGAACAAATTGTTCACGTTGTGTATCAACTTGTGTTAAGGCATATTTTGCACACATATCTCGATAATCAGCCGTGGCTATTTGTTTGCGATTGACGCCTTTTTTAGCTAATACGGATTCAATTGGTAATCCATGAGTATCCCATCCAGGGATAAAAGGAGATGAAAAACCAGACATATTTTTATAACGCACAATAAAATCTTTTAAAATCTTATTTAGGGCATGCCCAATATGCAAATCTCCATTTGCATATGGTGGACCGTCGTGTAAAACAAAAGTAGGTTTTCCAGCATTTTGCTTCAAACGTGTATGATAAATGTCCATTTCTTTCCATTTTTTTAGAATATTTGGCTCTTTTTGCGTAAGATTTCCGCGCATCTCAAATTTTGTTTTTGGCATCATCAAACTGTTTTTTATTTCCATAAAAATCTTCCTCCTAAATAAAAAAATCGCTCCAATAGGAACGATGTTAAATCGCGGTACCATCCTAGTTCACAATTTCTTGTGCGCTTAATTTGTGTTAACGCCACCAACGTGGAGTTTACTGTTACTTCAATCTCCCTCAAGCAAGTGATAAATCTATCGTAATGTCGTTCTTTTCCACCAAGCAAGAACTCGCTGTTGACGATTGACCATAGATTCGTGTCTTTCTTATTGATTTACAATGATGATTTTCACATATTTTCGCTGCTTTGTCAAATAAATTAATTTATTTCAATGTAAATAAGAAAGTAGAAGCATTGACACGCTTTACTTCAATTTTTAAAGCATACGCAACACCGCAAATAAAATCGATAATCCGCATTGCATCGGATTGCTTTTGGGGATCATTAAGAAGTTGTTCAAGATTCACAATTGCATTGTTACCGTTGATAATTTGGTCAGCGATTGTTTGAGCATCTGTAAAGTTAGTTGGATTAAATATATCCGTATTCGCAATATTTTTTTGGTGATTTTGTTGTGAAAAATCTTCAAAATCGCCTTTATTTTTAGGTGTTTTAAAATTATCAAAGTCATCCATCTTGCTTTTTTCACTACTGCGAGCATCTTTAAAACGATTGGCCAGTTTTTCACCAACATCCTCTTGTTCATTTTCAAGTGTTTCGGTCGGAAAGGTAAAGCGTCCTAAACGATCATTCATCATACAATCACTCCTAATTTTATTTTTTTCATAAAACGATTAATAATAGGATGACCAAAGATAGAAAAACAATGAAATAATTGAAACGTTTACGTTTAGTTTCGAGTGGAGCATCCTTTAAATTAATCATCTATTTTCTTCTCCTTTTCAAGAATCCCGGCAAGAAATTATCATCAGGCAATTCTTCACTAGTATCTTGGTTCTGAACCGATGTTACCATTGGTTCAGGAACACTTTTACGTATTTCAAACGGCTTAAACGGATCGATTTTTGTGGCAGATTGGTTATCACCAACTTGAGTAGATTTTGTTTGATAAATATCCGAACCTTCAAAATCGGTGGCAATTAAGATAACGCTCATCTTGTCACCAAGTCTTTCATCAATCGTTGTCCCAAAAATAATATTGATATCACTATCACCAGACGCATCCCGAATAATATCAACGGCTTTATGGGCTTCGATTAAAGTAACATTACCACCACTAACATTCACAATGGCATTTTTTGCACCTTTTATTGAAGCTTCTAATAATGGTGAAGAAACGGCTCGACTTGCTGCTTCATTCGCCCGATTTGTTCCTTCTGCAATTCCAAGGCCGATTAATGCAGTGCCTTTTTCTTTCATTATCGTGCGTATATCGGCAAAATCTAGATTAATTAAAGAGTTTTTAATAATCAAATCAGTAATTGTCTTAACAGCTTGATATAAGACACTATCCGCTTCCTTAAAAGCTTCATTCATGGGAATATTGCCTGACATTTGCAGTAATTGTTCATTCGAAATAACAATCAGAGAATCAACGTTTTTACGCAGATTTTGTAATCCTTCCATCGCATTGGCGTTTCGAACCCGACCTTCAAAGTTAAATGGACGAGTGACAATCCCGATGGTTAAAATTCCTAATTCTTTGCATAATTTTGCAATTATCGGTGCTGCGCCAGTTCCTGTACCTCCGCCCATCCCTGCCGCGATGAATACCATATCGCTACCTAAGACAATAGCTTTGATTTGTTCAAGACTGGCTTCCGCTGCCTTGCGTCCGACTTCCGGATTTGCTCCAGCCCCTAATCCTTTGGTAATTTCTTCACCGAGAATAATTTTATTTTTTATAGGGGAATTAAAAATGACTTGCGAATCTGTATTGGCAACCCAAAGATCAACACCTTCAATGTTTTCTTGAAACATTCGGTTGACAGCGTTATTCCCCGCACCACCAACACCAATGATTTTTATCTGTGCAACAAATTCTTGTGTATTAACCATAGCAATACCTCACTATTCAGATTCTTTTGTCGTAATGTAATGATACGAAGCGCCAAAACAAGCACTATACATAGGATCACGCGCCCCAATAATTGCTGGTCGACGAATACTACATTTAATTCCCAGACTACGCGAAAATTTGGTGGTTATGTTTGGAAGATTAGCGCCTCCACCAGTTAAATATACATTGATATCTTGATCAAAATTAGCTGTATCTACATTCTTTTTGATCTCAGCAATGATTAAGTCAAGGGCGCTTTCACAGACAACACCAATATCCATCTCTTTTATTAATGTTTGATTAGATGGATTAACATAGACCCCGATATTACTACTACTTGATGCTAGTGCGTTTCCATAGCTGATTTTTACTTTTTCGGCAGATTTCAAATCTGTGTTTAAATATTCAGCTAAATGTGATGTGAGTAATTCACTACCCATTTTGATTTTTGTACAACTGACTAATAATTCATCTTTGAAAAAAGCAACATTAGTTTGATAGGCTCCCAAGTCGATGATTAAGGCTCCATTTTTATGATCGTCATCCGATAATAGTAAATAAGAATTGGCATAAGGTGACACAAATGCATCCAGCACTGTGACACCGAGACTTTCAATCGTGTCGATATAACCCTTTGCAACCATAGTTGGTAATACTAAGATATAAGCATCGAGTGATACTTGAGATGCTTTATAACCAATAGGTGGTTCTTTTCCAGTATCAATCGTATCATTTTGTGCGACACTGT
>CAYOYG010000043.1:0-7085 GCA_964408135.1 uncultured Eubacteriales bacterium
GCAAGCATCGGTGCAATGGAAAGGATTCTTAATTTTGTATAATTGACGTTTTGTCTTGGAACAGTATTGGTTGTGACCACTTCATTGATGCAAGAAGCTTCAAGACGTTGTAAGGCATCATTGGAGAAGACTCCATGTGTACAAGCCGCATAGACGGCTTTTGCTCCGTTTTTCACTAAAGCTTGTGCCCCCGCAATAATCGTACCACCAGTATCGATAATGTCATCGATCATAATACAAACTTTGCCTTCGACTTCACCGATAACATTCATAACTTCGGCTACGTTTGGTTTTGGACGCCGTTTATCAATGATAGCGATTGGACATTCAAGGAACATCCCCATTTTCCGTGCTCTTGTCGCTCCGCCGTGATCAGGTGCAATAACAACGACTTCTTCTTTTGGAAAGCGATTTTTAAAGTAATCACCAAGCAGTGGTATCGCAGATAAATCATCGGCTGGACAATCAAAGAATCCTTGAATTTGTGGTGAGTGTAGATCTAATGTAACCACGCGGTTAATCCCGGCGGTTTGTAATAGATTTGCGACTAAGCGTGCTGTGATTGGTTCACGTGCATGGGCTTTTCTATCTTGGCGTGCGTAACCAAAATAAGGCATAACGACGGTAATTTCTTTCGCCGATGCTCTTTTTAAAGCATCGACTAAGATTAATACTTCCATCAAACGTTCGGTCGCTGGATTACAAGTCGATTGAATCACATAGACATTTTTTCCGCGAACAGAATCGCTTGGTGAAGCGATGATTTCGCCATCTAAGAAATGTTTGACTTCGGCATAGTGTAAATCAACACCTAAATGGGCGACAACTTCTTTGGCCATTTCGATGTTGGCAGTCAAGGCATAGACGATCGTTTTTGTTAACATAGCATATACCTCCTCAATCCCTTCTATATTCTAGGGAAAAGATAGAAAAACTTCCAGCGATTTTATTAAATAATTGTGGTAATTCTCACAAAGTCATACTTTTCGTTTAAATCTTTCCAGCAGCGTTCGACACAAGCGCGGTCTTCGATGACGGCAAAGACTGCCGATCCACTCCCACACATCAAGACTTTTTGAAAGCCAGCGGCTTTTAAAGTATCAATAATGGTTTGGACTTCAGGATAGAGTAGGACAGAGGCTTCTTGTAAATCATTTTCCATGTGTTCAAGCACATAGTCAATATTCCCTAAACGTGCTTGCCGCAGGATTTCAATATTAGGAATCTTTGGTGTGGATATTTCATCAAATTTACGATAGGAGTCTTTGGTGTTGATTCCCCGTTGTGGTTTAACTAACAAAACTTGTTTATTTACTCTCTCGACCCCTAGTTGTTCAACAATATCACCCAGTCCAGTGACAATACAACCATTGGAATAAATGAAATAAGGGATATCGGAACCAACGGTTTTGGCAATTTCAACCAGTTCATCATTATCAAGTTCTAGTCCTAACAATTGATTGGCGGCTTTTAAGGCGGTTGCCCCATTGCTGCTTCCACCGCCAAACCCAGAAGCGATTGGTATATTTTTTTCCACGTAGACTTTAAATCCTTTTTTAATTTTATATTTATCTTTTAAGGTCTTTAAACACCGATAAATAGTATTGGTTTCATCGGTGGGAAATTCTTTATTATTACTCGATAGAATAATCTCATCTTTTTCGATTAAATCAATTATAACGGTGTCACTAAAGACCAAAGGAAACATGACCATCGATAGATCGTGCATTCCATCGGGACGAACACCGGTTACTTTTAGATATAGGTTAATCTTGGCGTGGCTTAAATATTGCATACAGTCCTCCTTGATAAACGACTATCATAGAGATATTTTATCACTTTTTCTGTGACGAATAAAGCAGACTTAATGAAAATAGACAAAAAAGAAGGGGAAATAATTTACTCCTTCTTTTTCAGATACGATTTAAAATAATGACCAATGGATGCAAGGGTGTCGAGCGATAGATCTTCAGCTCTTGCTGTTGCAGATACATGGAGATGAACAAACCCATCTAAGACAAGTGTTGGGTCGGGTATCAATTGAATTAGATTGTTATACAAGGTTTTACGTCGTTGGACAAATAACGCTTTTAAGACAATTAAAAAATCATTATCTGCCTTGCTAGAATCGATATTTGAAAATTTTAAAACCGCGGAGTCTACATTCGGACGCGGAAAAAAGTTATTCTTGGAACAATCCATGATGTAGGTAACATCGGCAAAGTAGTTGGCATAGATGGTCAGTTCATTGACGTCTTTTCCACCTTGAGTTTGAGTGATGCGTTTTGCTACTTCTTTTTGTAACATAGCGACAAAGGTTCTTACTTTAATCTTGGAGGTTAATATCCGATTGATAATCTCAGAAGTAATATAATAAGGCAGGTTAGAAATTACGATGACTTCACTTTGACCACATAGGGTTTGTAACTCGGCTTCGGTGACTTTTAAAAAATCATTTTCAATAATTTGGACATGGGGATATTTTCCAAGTTCAGCGCGTAAAACACGGCATAAATCTGCATCGATTTCAAAGCCAATAAATTGTTTGACTTGAGGGGCAATTATAGAACTTAAAGCGCCAAGTCCTGCCCCAATTTCTAGAACGATTGAATCGGGGTTAATATTTGCAGCTTGAACAATTTTACGGGCAATGTCAGAATTGACTAAAAAGTTTTGTCCATATTTTCGTTTCGGAATGATATTATACTGACGCAGTATCTGCATCGTTTGATCCGCAGCACGATTCATCTTGTTTCACCTCCAAAATTAATTTTTTTAATTGGTCTTGATTGTAGCCAAGCATGTTCAATCGTTTGAAGATAGTCTTAGCACTACCACGCCCAATACGTAGATAGGTAGCTAATTTATTTCTTAATGAACTTGAATCGCGCTCACCAATAAGTCCTAAATCGAAAAACTCCCCGTATTCTAGGGTCTTTTTATCATCAATAAAAGTGACCATATTTTCTAGAGCTTGTAAGACCTCTTGCTTGGAAGTATGTTCGACACCCACCTTGTTTTTATACTTGCTTTTCTTGGCGTCAATGAAGGCATGTTTTGCTTCCGGCAAAAGGGTTTTTAAAGCGCGCCGAATTTGCTCACCCGGTCCATCAGGATCGGTAAGAATTATAAACTCTTTTCCTTTTCGTCGATACTCAAGTAAGGCGTTGACAACATTACCTGGTAAGGAAGTTCCCTCGGTCTTAACAATATCGGCATCTAAAAAACTTTTTAAAAAGTTAAAATCTTTTTGGCCTTCGACAATAATTATCTCATTAATCTTTTTCATAATTTATCCCAAATAATTGGCAGGCATTTTCGGTTGTTATCTTCGCAATTTCTTCAACTGACATTTCTTTTAAACACGCTAACTCTTGAGCGACGTACACCACCCTCGCCGATTCATTTTGTTGGCCCCGAAATGGATGGGGTGATAGATAAGGTGCATCGGTCTCAATCAAAAGACGATCCAGAGGCACTACTTTTGCTGCTTCTTTAGGCATCTTTGCATTTAAAAAAGTAAGTGGTCCAGCAAAAGAAATATACATACCCGTATTCACAAAATCTTTCACCATTTCTTTAGATGCACTATAACAATGCATCACTCCTTTGGTGATATACGCTTTGTTTTTTTGTAAGATATCAAGAGTGTCTTTATCCGCATTTCGATTATGGATAATAATTGGTTTTTGATGACGATACGCCATTTGAATGAAATATTCAAAATAATAATGTTGGGTGACTTTATCAACTTCATTCCAATAGTAATCAAGACCAATCTCTCCGAGGGCTACAACTTTTGGATGACTTAATAAAGATTCAATCGCTTGAAAATCGTTTTTATTCGCAAGCAGTAAATCATTTGGATGAATACCAACAGCCGCATAAACACAAGGAAAGCGTTCTGCTAGGGCAATTGCATCCAATGAGCTTTGATAATTAAAACCAACCACTAGACAGGCTTTAACCCCTGCTTCGTTAGCGCGTTTAATATATCCTTCAGCATCGGGTAATAAACGATCATTATTTAAATGACAGTGTGTATCAAAAAACATACCATCCCTACTTTCCTAAACAGAAACGTGAAAATATACTATCTTCTAAATCGACATGAGCTAATTCACCTAGTACATCTTGAATCGCCATCAGTGCATTTTTGACATCGATAACGATGATATCAATTGGTAAATGATTTTTACAAGCTTGTTGGGCATTTTCTAAACTAGCTTTTGCTTTTTCTAGTAATCCAATTTGGCGTGCATTACTAATCAAAGCAAGATGTTCGTATTGATTTAAATCAATGCCAATTTGATCAATCATCGCTTGTTTTAATATATGTATATCTTTATATAAAGACGAGACTAAAACCCCTTCGACTTGAACGACGGTCTTTAAATCTTTTTTATTGATGACAACAAGATGTTTTTTCTTTTTTGCAAGTTTTAAAAGTGCTTCATCTTCCTCATCGAGTGGTTTTGATCCATCGACCACTAATAAGACTAAATCACTTTTTTCAATGTATTGACGGCTTTTTTCAATGCCGATATTTTCAATAAAATCTTTGGTATCATGAATTCCAGCGGTATCAAAGAAATTAAAGCGAATTCCTTCAATTTGAATACTACCTTCGACCACATCACGGGTCGTTCCGGCAAATTCACTGACGATGGCTTTATCTTGATTTAAGAAGGCATTCAATAGACTAGATTTACCAACATTTGGTTTACCAACAATGGCGACATTAATTCCTTCTTTAATAATACTTCCTACTTTAGCATCTTGTAAGAGTTGATCCAGTTGATGTAAAACAACGATTACACGTGGTAATATACTTTTAAAGGTCAACTCTTCAATATCTTCATATTCAGGATAATCAATATTGACATCGATATGACTAGCTAAAGAAATCAATTCTTCCTTGATTGGTAGGAGTTGATTGGAAATAGTACCTACCACTCCTTGCAAAGCCATATCAATCGCCTTTTCATTATTCGCATTGATTAAATCGTTGATGGATTCCGCTTGGATTAAATCGAGTTTGCCATGAAAGAACGCCTTCTTGGTAAATTCACCTTTTTCTGCCATCCTGGCTCCATGAAGAATACACAGTTGAATGATTTGATGGATGATTAATAAATTACCATGACAATTGATTTCAACTAGGTCTTCTCCCGTAAAGGATTTCGGCGCAAAATAGCAAGCTAAAACTACTTCATCGACCATTTTTCCGTCTTGAAGAATCTTCCCGATGGATAATTGAGGATGTAGTGTTTTCTTAATTGGTTTATTATAAATCTTTTCCAAAATGGAATACGTTTTATTCCCACTTAAACGCACAATGGCAATCGCACTGGCGAGTGGGGCTGTTGATAAAGCAACGATGGTTTCATTAATCATGCATATCCCTCGATTTTTCTTTTATAAAATAATATAACGTCCGTCCTTACGTGCCGGTGCTTTTGGCGTAATCTTTGGATACCCAAGGGTCATCATCGCGATGAACTCACCTTTGTTAGGAGCGTAAGTAGCACTTAATTCGGCACCTAATCCAGCCGCATTGGCGGAAGTTAACCAACAAGTTCCTAACCCTAAATCATAGGCAGCTAGGGCAATGTTTTCTAAAGCCGCCGCGACACTTTGCCGCATCGCATCGGGTAGTTCATATTCACTGTTTGGTTTTTGTAAGAACGCTAAAATAACCACCGGAGCCCCGCCTAGTGTATTTAAAAAGTTTCCGGTTTCTGTGACGACTTCCGGGTTCTTTTCAAAACGCTTTTCTAAGAAGGCTTTGAATTTAGGAAAGATTTTGTCGGTGATACGACCAACTTCTAAGCGTTTTTCGTGACTTTGAATGACGACAAAATACCAGGGTTGAATGTTGGTGCCAGAAGGCGCCATCATACCATAGTCCATAATTGTTTTTAATACATCCAGGGGAACGGGTTTATTTTCGTAAACTCGTATACTACGTCGACCATAAATTACATCTTTAAATTCCATGTTCATCCACCTCGTATTTATTATAACCCAAAGCCCCTTCTTTATCAAAAAATATCATTTGAAAAAATTGAATGAAGTGGTAAGATGATTAAAAGAAGAGATAACAAGAGGTAATTATTATGTTAAAGTTCTATAAGGATGAAAAAACCATCACCAAAGAAATCCCTCATTTTGAAGAAAATTGCTGGGTAAGAGTCGTTTCCCCCACCAAAGAAGAAGTCGCTTACTTACGCGATGAATTAAAGATCGATAATCGCATCATTACATCCTCTCTCGATAATTCAGAAATCTCCCGGGTTGAAAATAAAAACGGGAATTTAGTCGTGATTGTCGATGCCCCATTTATTGAAAAATATGAAGATTCAGATCACTTTGCTACCTACCCAATCTCGATTATTATGCTCGATAAGTGTATCGTCACTATCTCAATTAAACCTTATTCCTTTTTCGATGAAGTCCTCTTTGATTTAATCGATACGTATAAAAAGGAAAACTTTGTCTTTATCTTGTTATCTAAGATTGCGAAAGACTACAACGAAAAACTACGGCAAATTGAAATTGTTAAACAACAAGTCGAAGCCCGTTTACGTGATTCAGTCAAGAATCGTGAACTCCTCGATATCATGGATATTCAAAAATCCCTGGTCTACTTTACAACCGCTTTGAAGCGGACCGAAAAAATTATCCAAAAAATCATCGACTTTAATCTGGCTTTATCTGCTCAAGATAAAGCTCTACTAGATGCGATTTTAATTGAATTCCAACAAGCCCAAGAATCGGCCCAAATTTATTGTGATTTACTCGATAATGCGGTCATCACCTGGACATCGATTATCTCCAACAACTTAAACTCGGTCATTAAAAATCTAACAATCATCACGATTATTATCGCGATTCCAACCTTGGTGTATAGTTTCTATGGCATGAACGTCTTAAAACTACCTTATATTGAAACGCCTTGGTTTGCGACTATTTTCTCGGTGATTATTACCGCCATTGTAACTGCTTTATTATTTGGAACAAGAAAGAAGAGATAAATGCATCTCTTCTTTTACTTTAAAATAGCTTTTAACCATTTATAATAG
>CAYOYG010000044.1:0-7037 GCA_964408135.1 uncultured Eubacteriales bacterium
TACGGGTAGAGTTTTTATCCTTTGGTGTCAAAGTAATGGATAATTTATCCCCTTTGGCTTCTTTTTGTAATTCTTTACCCACTTGATAATTGGAGGTTTTTTGATAAATACTGCGAGCAGAGGATTTAGCAATAAAGTAACCCATCAACTCTTGAATTTCTTTTGGATGAATTAAGATGTTGAGATTCGATAGAGCAGGTGTATAAGTAGCTTGATGGCGATCACGCGTTCGTGTAAATTGAATTTCAACTTCTTTTGTAATCGCATTTTCATTCCAGGTTGGGAAATGTAGAAAGTTATAGAGTTCCACTTCTTGATGACCCTTGCCCCAGGTGACGATGCATTCAATGCCGAGTGAACGACTCTTATGGGTATGATTGACGCCTTTTGAGTTAATTAAATGAATGGTTCTTTCTTCCATAAAGATTTCACAGGAATTAATAAACCCTTCTTCGTAATGATCGGCGGCAAAGATGGCTTTGGCCGCTAAAGCTAGATAATCCACCAGAGGATATTCTTGAAAGCCACTTGCGTGCGACGTGTGTTCTACCTTATCACCTTCCACTGGAGCAAAATGTTTTACTTGAACATATTGGGCTTTATAAACCGCATTATCAATCGCGGCCTTGATTTCGTCTTGGGTTACCGCTTCTTCAAGGGTAAATGAGACTTGCCGAATAATTGGTTGATCCTTTACTTTATCTTCTAGATACAAGGTTACATCATAGGTTTTTGTTTCCACCATGCGTGTCATTTCAATATCACGTTTGATAAAATAACCTTCGTGTTTTGTCGAAACAATTTGCATGATTTTATAATTGTGAATTTTAGGATTGGCTTGAATTAATTTTTCGATTGTGCGTATCATCCTAACTTCACCTTTGCTTTCAAATAAGGTCCACCACAACTGTTTTTGACCCATTCTTTATAGCCTTTACCACAGGCGCCACTACCATAGACTTCTAAATCCGCCGAAATCATGGAGATGGATTGTAATAAATCAGGAACATAGCCGGTCATAATGACGTGGGAAATTAATTGGCCGGTTAATTTACCATCCTTAATTTCTTCCCCTAAGGTCGCGATACATTGAATCCCCCAGTTTTTAGGGTCTTCCATACCGCTCGATAATCCGCGGAGTAGATAGCCATGTTGGATGGAGGCAATCATATCTTGTAAGGAATCATTCCTTGGTAGGATATAGGTATGGGTCATCCGTGTATAAGCTTTATTTTTATAGGATTGACGACGACCATTTCCGGTCGGATGGGTATTTAGTTTCAAAGCGGCAATCGCATCGGAAATACCTGAGACTAAAATGCCATCTTTAATCAAAGTAATATCTTGGGCCAATTCGCCTTCATCATCAAAGAAATAGGCCGCAACATCTTGGTAACTAGCCGCGCCTTCTTTCATCGTGACAATATTGGAAGCCACTTTTTTATTCATATAAGCAGCCGCAAGAGCCCGTTGCTTCACAAACATATCCATTTCTAGACCATGACCAAAAGCTTCGTGAGCAATTAATCCAGTAATATCAGGAGCGGTGATAACATCGTATTCGCCTGGGATTACTTTTTTACTTGATAATAAACGGACAGCCATAATCGCAGCTTGATGGGCTTTTTCTTCTAATAAAGCAAAAACCTTTTCTAAGCTTAAAGCACTAAACCCTTCATGACAACTTTCCGATGTTTCTTCATTGGCTGCAATGACAAACGCAGAACCATTATTCCAGGTATAGAATTGATCAAGTTCTTTATCACTGGAAATAAAGATTTTTGAAACTTCAAAGTGTTCCAGGGATAAATAAACGTTCATAATCCGTGCATCACTACCTAACGCTGCTTCTTTTAATTTATGTAGTCGTTGAAAGACTTCTTCATGACTAAATTCTTTGGTTTCTAGATTGCGGTAAAAGGATTTTACCAGCGGTTGAGCGGGTAATATCGGACAATCTACTACTTTTAAAAATGGACTTTTTGTCAACGCCAAAGCCGCTTTTGCTTCTTGCAAAACTCGGTCTTTTACTTGAGAATAGACTTGGTCATTAATATCATTACAAGCGTATTCAAAATAGGTATGGCCATTATGGCCACGAATCAAAAATCCCCGTTCTTTCCAACTCGAATCGTTGAGTGAGGAACCACTGCGATGGACATTGTAGAGCAGTCCACTGCAATCGCTACCTAAAACGGAAACATAACGCAACTCTTTTCTTAAATCGTTGACGAGCTTTTTAATCAACGGACGTCGACTTTCTAAAAAAGGAGAAAATGGATGATTCATAATTATCCCTCCTTGTTGCTTATCATCATAGCACAAACCCCAAGCATACTCTATGAAAAATTATATCGATTAAAATAAAACAAGTGGTACCACTTGTCTTATTATTTATTCATCAATAAAACCTAAGTCACGTAAACGTACATTCTTATACGCTGGAGCCAGCGAATAAGAAACAATATACTTATCTTTATAATTCGCAACCAATATTCCTTTTTCCACCCATTTACTACACCGTTTAACAAGCGCTCTCGATGAGACGGAATAAATACTAGTAAGTTCTACCGGTTTAACAATATCTTTGTTGTTGTCCAAAAAATATTTGATGAGTAAAATCTCTCTTTTGCCTAAATTCAAAACCTCTGTCATTATGGTTTCGTTTTTGGATGTTTCATAGGCCATATCATATACTTGTTGGGCATTAATCGCCATGGTTTTAATAAAATACTCCAGCCAAATCTCTAGATGAGGCGGGTTGAGTCTACCATCATAACTAAGCGCAGGTAGATTCATTTGTAAATTATTATAGTACCCAGATAAATCCCGACGATAATACTCTTCTAGATAATTAAACCCCCGAAGGTCATAATCATTCTTCATCAATATATACGTGGCTAAAGCCCGCGATGTTCTTCCATTCCCATCATCAAAGGGGTGAATGGTCGTTAATCCATAATGCATGATTCCAGCGATAATAGGAACCGGTAAGTCACGATTGGTATTGTACCAATAAATTAAATCATCCATGCATTCTTTAATATCTTCCGCTTGGGGAGGAATATAGTCGATAGCCCTTGTTTGGTCATCTCGGACCGCAAATAGTACACCCGGAGGAGTTGGACCGCGATAACCACCAGTTTTTCCTTTTCCTGTATTTTCAATGATAGCGTGTAGTTCAAGAATCAAGTCTATATCAATATCTTGATTATTGGATTTGCACTTTTCCAAAAACGTTAATGCTTCCCAATAGTTGGCAACCTCTCGTTCCATTTTTATTCGACTTTCATTTTTTGATTTAACCACATTTTCTACTTGTTTTAGGGTTAAATAATTACCTTCAATACTTGTTGAATAATGGGTTCGCTTCAATTTTGCTTCATACATCAATTTCTGTTTAGCTTTTGTTGGCAAAAATAAATCATCAATTCCACGAACATATTTTTCAATTTTAAGTAATTCTTGTACCATAGTATTGGTATAGATAAAATTTAATTTTAACATGACGAACACCTCGACTATATTATATCATAATCGGAACAGAATCGGAACCATATTGTTCCGAATTTGTTCCGATTATAGTTCCGATTTCTAAAATTGATAATAAAAAAAGAAGTACTCCTACTTCTTAATTCTATATTTTCTTTCGTCCTTCAAAGGCTTTCATTAGTGTAAAGGCATCGGCATAATCTAGATTACCACCGACCGGTAGACCATAGGCTAAACGGGTGGTAGTAACGGGATATCCTTCTAATAATTTAGAAATATATAAAGCGGTAGTTTCCCCTTCAATATTCGGATTAGTCGCTACAATCACTTCTTTAATTTTTCCTTGTTTAACGCGTTCAACTAAACTCATTAGATTAATATCGTGAGGTCCAATTCCATTGACCGCCGAGATGACTCCATGAAGGACATGGTATTTACCACGGTATTCTTCGGCTTTTTCTAAGGCATAGACATCTTTAGGACTTTGGACAACACAAAGGACTTCTTCACTACGGCTTTCATCTTGGCAGATGCTACAGGTATTGCCTTCACACATATGACCACAGATTTTACAACGATGAAGATTCAGTTTACTATTTTGTAATGTTTCCACAAAAAATTGAATTTCATCGGGCGTAAAATCTAAAATTTGATACGCCATTCTCTCCGCCGATTTACTACCGACGCCGGTGAATTTTTTAAAGCAAATAATTAATTCTTCAAAGGTATGCGGATACTTCATTTACTTTTCTCCTTTTACTTCTAATAAATCGCCAAACAAACTTTTCCCTAAAGCTAATTTTTCATTGACTTGGGGTTGAGAAATAATTTCTGTATTGGCCCGTGTTCGTTGCACAAACTTCGGGGCTTCAATCTTGCGGGCTTCTGGTAGTTCCTTCATTGAAGATAATTGAATAAATCGGGTTCTTAAACGCCGTGATTCTTCTTCCGACATCCCATAGCAATAGACTTCACGTTCGATGATTTCATAAATCAAACGTCGCGCTAATTCATGATTATAATAATCATTTAATTGATTGGCTTGTGGTTTGTCTTTAAAGGCAAAGATAATCGCATCATTCGCGACCGCAAACGGAGAACCATCGATAATCAAAGCAGCGGCTTTTGCAAAGGCTGGTTTAAGTTGATATTGTTTAATGATCGACCATTTTTCCATCAAGGAGTTTTTATCCGCTTTATTACCTTGAACAAGAATATTAATTAAATCCTCTTCTGAGTAGACATACTCTCCATCATGATTGTCTTCTTTGATTGGTGCAGCAGCTTCTACTTTTGCTGGAGTAGGAGCTTCTTCTTTCGTTGAAGTAGTTGGCGTTTCAATAACTTGCTTTACTAGCGGAGTTGATTCAACTTTTGGTTCCACCTTGGGTTGAGGTGCTTCAACGACTGGTGTAGCTTTTACTTCTTGTGTGGCTACTTCATTAACAACCACTTTCTTTTCCATCGGAGTTGTTACTTTAATCGTTGCTGGTTCAATTACTGCTTCTTTTACTTCATTCCTATTACACATCTTTAAAACCGCAAGCTCAAAGAAGGCTTTTGGGGTATTAATTTTTTTATAATTGGTTAAGGCTTCAATTAAAATATCAATTGCAGCAAAGGCTTGTTGTTGAGAGATACGATCGACTAAAACCAAGAGATTTTCTTGGCTGAGATTATGGATTAAAACACTGCTTTTTGCTTTATGATAAATGACGATACTTTTATAAATATCAATCAACATTGAAGTTAAACGAATTAAATCAATGCCTTTACGATCAAACTCATCGATTTTTTGTAAGCATTCATCCACTTTTCCTTGTTCGATGGATAAAATAAAGTCGAGCATTTCTTCATTGGTAGCAATACCAAAAATATCACGAATATCTTGGAGTGATAATTGATCATTGGTATACGCAAGTGCTTGATCAAGAATGCCTAAAGCATCGCGAACGCCACCATCTGCAAGCGAGGCGATGAAGGGTACTACTTCAGGATCATAGCGCAGTTTTTCGTGTTGTAAAACGGCGGTGATACGTTTTTGAATATCATGACTAGAGACCCGACCAAAATCAAAGCGTTGACACCGTGAGATGATGGTAGGGAGTACTTTATGCACTTCGGTCGTCGCTAAAATGAAAACAACGTGGGCGGGTGGTTCTTCTAGTGTCTTTAATAAAGCATTAAAAGCCCCGGCCGACATCATATGAACTTCATCGATAATATAGACTTTAAATTTGCCTTGAACCGGAGTGTATTTTACTTTATCAACGAGTTCACGGACTTCATCAACGCCATTATTACTGGCCGCATCGATTTCAACGACATCGGGATGATTCCCGCGAGCAATCGCTACACAATTGGGGCATTCCCCGCATGGTTTTTCTTTATTACTTGTACAGTTGATACCTTTGGCTAACAGTTTCGCAATCGTGGTTTTTCCCGTACCGCGGGGACCACTAAATAAGTAGGCATGAGCGATATGTTCTTCCTTAATGGCATTTTTAAGCGTTTGCAAAACATATTTTTGACCTACTACTTCATCAAAAATCTGTGGTCTATATGTCCGATAGAGCGCTTTATATGCCATTATTTCACCTGCCGTGTGGTTTGATTATACTATAATTGGGGATGATTTTCATCCCTTTTATGCTTAAAATAGTCTTTTAATAGTTGGGCACAATCTGCTTGCAAAACCCCACCTAAATAATTCACTTTATGGTTTAAACCTTTAATATCAAAACTATGCGTTAAGGATTCAACGGCTCCGCCTTTTATATCATACGCTCCATAGACAACAAAGCGTAAACGAGCGTTGATAATGGCGCCGCAGCACATTAAACATGGTTCTAATGTTACATACATATCACAATCCGAAAGCCGCCAATCCTTGAGATACGCCGAAGCTTGGGCAATCGCGTTAATTTCCGCATGATGGAGGCTATTATTGTGTTTTTCTTTGCTATTATGAGCCCGGGCGATAATTTTTTGATCTTTGACGATGATACAACCAACTGGAATTTCATCTTCTTGATAGGCCAGTTTAGCTTCTTTAATGGCTTCTTGCATCCAAAAAGTATCGTTCATAGTCATTTCTCCTTTTTTATAATAAATGCCATCACACATACTTTTAACACTTAAGGCTGCTACCTTCCGGCCCTGACCTGGTTCATGAAAAAGCATTGTAATGGCATTAATAGTATATGATAAATAGCCAACGATTTCAAATGATTTTATTTATCGTTTTTTTGTTTTTCTTCTGCGGCTTTACGTTGGAAATAGTTTTTATAACCAACTTGTTTATTATCGCCACTATCCCACTTCTTACCCCCGGTCGCAATGACACCTAATAAAAGGGCAAAGGCGAGAATGGCTAAGACGATAGGAAGGATGGCATTGTCAGGTAGAGCGACTACGGTAACTAAAGCAAAAACAGCTACCACTAAAAACCCAGCCCCTAATAAGATATAGGTTTTCTTGGCGATAACTAAGGTTTTCGCAACCACACCACGGAGTAAGAAGGATACACCCCAGAAAGCACTTAA
>CAYOYG010000045.1:0-6875 GCA_964408135.1 uncultured Eubacteriales bacterium
CTTCTGGTATTAACGATGGTGCTGCTATGCTTGTTGTTATGTCTGAAGAAAAAGCGAAAGCTTTAAAAGCGCCTATCCTTGCTGAAATCGTTGGTTTTGGTACTGCTGGTGTTGATCCTGCCATTATGGGTATTGGTCCAGTTCCAGCTACCAAACAAGCACTACAAAAAGCTGGATGGAAAGTGGAAGATCTTGATTTAATTGAAGCCAATGAAGCATTTGCTTCGCAATCCCTTGCTGTTGCCAAAGACCTTGGTTTTGACCCAGCTAAAGTCAATGTTAATGGTGGAGCGATTGCTATTGGTCACCCAGTTGGAGCTTCTGGCGCTCGTATTCTCACCACACTTCTTTATGAAATGAAGAGAAGAAACGCTAAGAAGGGCCTTGCCACACTATGTATCGGTGGCGGTATGGGTACTGCACTTCTTGTTGAAAGAAAGTAAGAAAATCGATAAACTAGCACTGCGGTGCTAGTTTTTTATTTTGTATGAATATGCTATAATCCTTACTAGAAGCGGTGATAATGTGCGATTAATCGATGATAAATGCCCTAATTGTGGAGCACGTGTTGAGCAAAAAGAAGAAAAAATTCTCGTGTGTGAATACTGTGGTTCACAATTTGATAATGCATTAATAATAACCAACGAACAAGGACAATTGATTGTGCCACCGCGTCCTTCACTTTCCCTTGATGTAACCCTCGTACTTGCTATGTTTCTTGTTTTCCCAGGAATTATTTACGCGTTATCGGTTTTTTCAAAACAAAAGAAATGGGATCATCTCTATGGTAAGACCCCACAAGGTATGTATTATATTAACAGTCCTCGTCCTCAACTATCCTTTATCTTGCTTTTTATTTTATTCTATTTTGGAATTATTCCAGCTATCATATATTACACTCATCACCGGAAGAGGTTATTTGAATGGCAAAACAATCTAGCGGCCATTCATTAAAAAAAGGGATGAATCGACAGCCGATAAATGCTATAATATTACACATAAATAGCATCAAGGCTGTTTTTTTATTCGTAAATGAAAAATCGGTCAGAATAACAAAGAATGAGGATAACGTATGAAGTTTTTTAGAAGATTTATTGGCACAAAAGCATTTTATAAAGAAATATTGATGGTGGCAACTCCGATTGCTCTTCAATTATTAATTACCGCCTTGGTAAATACATTGGATACTTTCATGGTTGCGAATTATGGAGGAACAACGGCCACAGCGGGTGTTGCAATTGCGAATCGATTCTTCACTACCTTTAACATGATCATCATGGTTATGGCTTTTAGTTGTTCCGTTTTTATTGCCCAATATTTTGGCGCAAATAATCATCCAAGACTAAGACAAATATTCGGGGTCAGTTTAGTAATTACTACCTTGGCTGGTGTTTTCGCATTAATTATCGCTTTACTATGGAAAAGAGAAATTATCGGTTTATTTACTACCAACGCCGCTACTTTTGAAGGCGGCGTTGTTTACCTGGGCATTGTGGCTTTTTCGTTTATTCCTTACTCCTTATCGGCGGCGATGACCGCAACATTGCGCCCGATTAAGAAAACAAAAATTCCACTCTATTCAGCTATTCTTGCTACGATTACCAATGCGACATTAAATTATATTTTAATCTATGGCAAACTTGGCTTTGCGGCTATGGGAATTAAAGGAGCCGCGATTGCGACAATCATTAGTCGTGTGGTTGAGGTCGGATTTTTATTCTACTATTATTTCAAACACAAACCAGTCTTTTATGGTAGTTTTAAAGAAGTATTCACGATGCCCAAAATTATTTTAAAAGACATTCTCTCGCGGTTACGGCCATTGTTGTTTGCACAAATACTGACCGAAGCCATGAATGTTTTTATGCTTTTTGCTTATGCTCGAATTGATCTAGCTAACCCGACCAACGTGGCAGCCATCACGATTTCAGGTCAAATTATGGAGATAGTAATGGTGTTAGCCGGAGGGATGGGAACTGCCGCCGCCGTGTTGGTTGGTAGTCGGTTGGGCGCGGATAAAATTGAAGAAGCAAAACAAAACTCGCTGTGGCAAATATCTTACGCGGTCGGCATTGGGATTGTTGCTGCTCTATTGATGATTGTATCGATTCCTTTAATCGGCACTATTTTCAAGTTTTATGGTCCAGATTTACGCTTACTCACCTCGGTAATGATTCTACAAGCGATCACACTACCAATGATGATATTTTCTATGAATGTCGTATTTATTACTCGGGCGGGTGGATATACGATAGCTCCGATTTACATCAACAACATTATTTATTATGTAATTAAATTGCCAATTATCATCTTGTTTGTCTTTGTATTTCCGAACTTATTCGATCAAATACAATGGTTGGGAAGGATGTTAACTGCTTTGGGATTAATCCCATTATTTGTAGTTTTTGTCTTTCTCATTGACCGTTTCTGTGAATTGTTACGCTCTATTGTTGCCTATATCGTCTATATCAAAGCGGATTGGTGCAAAAACATTACAAGAAATATCTAATATGTTTTATAATAGAATAAAGGGGGAGACAATATGAAACTTATTCTAGCGGTCGTATCTTCACAAGATACAAATCAAGTTGTAAACAACCTGCTAAAGGCAAAATTTTATGTCACGAAATTAGCAACCAGCGGCGGTTTTCTAAAAGTTGGGAACACCACATTATTAGTTGGTGTCGAAGATGAAAACGTCGACGCGGTAATTAAGATTATTGAAACTCACTCAAAAAGACGGAAAGAACCCGTTCCATTAATGACAGCTAGTGAATTTGGTATCTATTCGAATCAAGTCGTTGAAGTTCCAGTTGGTGGAGCAACAGTCTTTGTCGTTGATGTCGAACAATTTAAGAAACTCTAGAGGATTACTTATGAATTATGCCAGTGTCAAACAACGTTTTCTTGCTACAGCATTAGACCTGTTGATTGTTTTTGCATTTCTTTCTTTAATCAGTATTTTGTTCCGCGAAACAGCGGTTCATGTTAACTTGTTATTATTGTTTGAAAAAATATGGACTATGGATGCGCCTTTTGCATATTTTGTTTCCATGTTGTATGACATATCGACAGGGGCGGGCGTTGTTACTGGTGTTTTGCAAATTCTTTTCTTGATTTTATATTTAATAATTTTACCGATTGTTTGGCCTAGACAAACCATTGGCCGATCAATATTCTTTGTCAAGTTGGTTCGCTTGAATGGTCAACGATTAACATTTGGAACATTAATCATTCGTGAATTAATGGCCAAATTATTGTTACTCATCTTTTCTTTAGGTATTACTTTTTGGATCAATATTTATTTAATTTTAAAAACACCCGGGGGACGATCCATTCATGATCGGATGGCGAATACCTTAGTAATTTCTTGTAAAAGCGAGGATTAATATGACAGAATTAATGGTCTCAATTGGTCGATTTGAACAGATTGATCGCTTTGATAATGCAGATGCTTTTCTCATTGGAAATCAGCAAACAGCCGTGCGAATTGCTGGTGATTTTGGTTTCGAATCTATGCATGAAGTTATCAATAAAATTCATAATATGAAAAAGAAAATCTATCTGAATTTTAGTAAGATATTTATCGAAAGTGAACTCGAAGAACTTGCTGTAAATTTTGCTAAAATTGTGCCGATGGATTTTGATGGAATTTTCTTTAGTGATTTTGCAATTTATCAACTTGCAAAACAATATAATATTCTATATAAGTTGTGGTATGCTTCTGAAACACAAATTGTGAATGCAAATGATATAGCAATATTGAAAACATTACAAATTAATCACTTCATTGTCTCTAAGGAAATGACGCATGACAATATTCTGATCAGTGCACAACAACATCCTCAACATCTAGGAGCCCTTGTGTTTGGTCATTATTCTATGTTTTATTCGAAACGGAAACTGATTGGCAATTTTGTTGAACAATATTCACTTTCATCGTTCGACTATCTAAATCGTTTCGATCTGACGATACAAGAAAAAACCCGCGAAGGAAAATTGCCCATCATTCAAAACCAAAATGGATCAGTAATTTTTTCTTCCGATGTTTTGTGTGCCATCGCGGAAATTCCAAGTTGGATCCAACAAGGTATTCACACTTTATGGGTGGATAGTATTTTTCTAAGTGATGAAACGATAGTCTCTGTCTTATCTTTGTGTCGAAAAGCGATAAAAGAGGGAATCATTTATCCACTTCAGCAAGTGGAAACCTTCTGTCATATTCAAAATCTATCGACCGGTTTTCTTTACAAGAAAATCGGATTAAAGTAGGTGAACTAAGTGAACTATAATCCGGAATTATTAGCACCTGCGGGTGACTTGCAAAAATTAAAAATCGCGATTTTGTATGGCGCTAACGCGGTGTTTATTGGTGGTAAAAAATTCAGTTTGCGTGCCAAAGCGTCGAATTTTGAGATAGCCGATATAGCTGAAGGAGTAGCCTTCGCTCATGCCCATCAGGCAAAAGTCTATGTAACGGTCAACATCTATCCCCATAACGAGGATTTCGAAGGTCTTGATGAATATCTACTCGAATTAGATGCAATTCATGTTGATGCTATTATTGTTTCCTCGCCTTACATTGTTTCTAGAGCCCGCGCCTTGCATTGTCACTTTGAACTACACATCTCAACACAACAGTCGACCGCAAATCATCATGCGGTTCAATTTTGGAAGGATTTCGGAGTTGATCGCGTTGTTTTAGCTCGCGAATTATCCCTTCAAGAAATCAAGTCGATAAAAAATCAAGTCAATTTACCAATTGAAGTATTTATTCATGGAGGAATGTGTTCGTCTTTCTCGGGAAGATGCACTCTCTCCAATAACATGACCAATCGTGATGCCAATCGCGGAGGATGTGCTCACTCCTGCCGTTGGAATTATCGACTATTCCAAGCAAATCAAGAAGTAAGTACCCACGACTTTAAGATGGGATCAAAAGACCTGATGGCCTTTGCTGGTTTACAAGCTTTACTCGATGCTCGGGTTGATAGCTTTAAAATTGAAGGACGGATGAAGTCTCTTCATTATATCGCGATGGTTGTTCGTGCGTATCGTGGCTTTATCGACCACTACATCCAAGAAAAGCCAATTGACCAAGACATACTTCAATATTTTAAAACCATCGCACAGAAAGCCGAAAATCGCGATTCTTCGACAGGGTTCTTATTGGGCGATGTAACCAACGAAGGAACCTTGTATGATACGATGGAGGAAAGTCCGTCCCAAGAATTTATTGGTCTTGTGGTTGAAAACCAAAAAAATGCACTGATAAAAATACAACAAAGAAATTTCTTTTCGGTTGGTGATCGCGTCGAAATCATCGAACCAAGTGGTCGATATTATGAGGCGATAATCCATGCGATGCAAGATGAAGAAGGGAACTCTTTAACGCAAGCTCGGCATGCGATGCAGATATTATATCTTGATTTACACACACCGATAAAAGTTCATTCTATTATAAGAAAAAAGCAAGAGGATTAGACCTTCTTGCTTAATTTTTTATAGATTTGATTGTATATGCATTTTGGAACATAAGGAGCAAAATTACCTTCAAAGGAAGCGAGTTCTTTGATGGAAGAACTGGAGACATACAGACTATTGACGTGCGGCATTAAAACCACGGTTTCCAGATTAGGATTGATATTATGATTAAAATAATATTGAGTGATTTCATTGTCAAAATCTTTGGCATTACGCACACCCCGAATCATGGCGACCGCATTGGCTTTCGCTGCATAATCAACGGCGGCTCCATAATGGAAGTCGACTTCGACATTTTCATATTTTTGGCATTTGACAACATCTTTAATCATATTGACACGTTCCTCAATGCTGAAGGTAGCTTGTGGTTTGGTCGGATTCACACAGACAACCACAATTACGTGTTCAAATAGACGATGGGCTTTTTCAATAATCTCGGCATGGCCATTGGTCAAAGGATCGAATGTTCCTGGATAAACTGCGATTTTTTTCATTGGTCCTCCTGTAACTTACTTGCTTTCTTTAAGTAATCCACTCTTATAAGCATACAATAATTTTTTCAAATCATCAATTTGTAATTTAAGTTCTTTACCGACATCGGTATCACCGACTTTAATTCGCTTAGAGGCGGTCTCGAAAACGACGGTAGTAGAGACGATATCGCGGTTAGTTGCAATCGCTTGTTCTAGCCCGACAAATGGTTCATGGGCAGCCAGTCGAATTCCCCAGGAATTGTAAAACATGGTATAACCAGCAATGCCTGTTGTTTTATGATAAGCCGAGCAAAAACCGCCATCGATTAAAAGTAGTTTACCATTGGCTTTTACCGGTGTTTCTCCTTTGACTGTAGCGACCGGCATGTGGCCATTTATAATATGACTATTTTGGGTGTTTACAACTCCAAACTCATGAAAGACCTTTTCGCAAAATTCTTCATTATCATAGAATTTGTAATAAGCATTTTTTGGTTCTTTATGAATGGCTTCATCTTCGATAAATAAACGTTCAAAGGTGGTGATTTTTTTCCGCCCCGTTGTTGGCGCATCTTTACCACACCAAAGCCACCACATAAAGTCTTCACCATCTTGCTTTTCTTTACTACCTTCTTCGGCATAATAACCACGGCGAACCCATTGTTCACAGAAATCAAAGAAAGCCTTACCTTTATATTTTTTACCTTTAAACGTAAATTCCATGAATTCACCATTATCGTCTAAAGGCATACAACCATGATATAAGATATTCGCATTAAAAACTTTATATAATGATCCTGCATCATATAAGAATTTAATATGCTCTTGTAATTTTTCAGAAAAACGGAAAGAATGAATAAGTTTTTCCATTAAAGTGTTTTCTTGTGTGTTGAGTTGATAAGGATTTTTTGGATCGAT
>CAYOYG010000046.1:0-3801 GCA_964408135.1 uncultured Eubacteriales bacterium
GGCGATTTAACTATCTTTGCCATCTATAGTCCAACTTCCTATTCGATTACCTATCACTTGGACGAAGGAAGTAATGACGAAGATAATCCAATTAATTACACGATTGAATCCGAAACATTCACCCTTCAAGGAGCAAGCAAAGATTATTACACCTTTGAAGGATGGTATACCAGCAGTGATTTTAGTGGTACTCCATTGACCGAAGTTATAAAAGGATCTTATGGTAATTTAAACTTATACGCAAAATTTAGTCCAGTTACCTATACCATTAATTACTACGATGGTGATGATTTAATCGATGCTCCTGCTCTTGATGATACCTATAACTATGAATCCTCCTTATTGACACTTGCTAATTATGAAAAAACCGGACACACCTTCTTAGGATGGTACTTGAGTGCTGATTTCAGTGGTGAAAAAGTCACTTCAATTGCGGCCCATTCAAACGGCAATCTTGTCTTATATGCTCGTTATCAAGTCAATACCTATGATGTCGTCTTCTATGGCGATTCGGGCGAAGTCATTGCCGTTATTCGCGATGTTGCCTATGGATCGCAAATTGATTTAGCCGCTGCTTTAGAGGGAAATCCAGTTCAAATGAACCAATTAATTACCCTCAATTCCACGTTAATTCAATACAATCTTGGTATTATCGATGCTCCTACATTAATGACTTATTTCATGGGAGCTGCCAATGATTTAGCTTCGATTTCTAATGCAATGTCTACTGCCGTCATGGCCGTCGTCGGTGAACCAAGTCCAGCCAACTTCCAAGCTTTAATGAATCAAGCGAATATCGAAATTGCTCTATTATCACAAGCGCTTGATGTCAAGATATCCTTATTAAGTAAATTAAGAGATGATATGGTGGAAGTTACACTCAACAGTGGCGTCGTAACTCCAACGCAACTCTTCATCTATGTCTATGCGACCCAAGCCGCCTTCACAGCATATTCCAGTGAATTAGCCCTTCAAGTCGGAACTTGGCTTGATTCAAGTGGTCAAGATACGAATGCCTTTATCGGGATGTTCTCTTTAGTCGCTACTGAATTAGAAGAAGCTTCGCGTAGTAAGATGTCCTTAAGTGGCAACTATCCAATTAAAGATGGTTATAGTTTCGTTGGTTGGAGCTTAGGTTCAGAAACCAAATATCTAGGTTGGACGGAGTATCAATTCAATGGTACTATCGCGTATGCCCCAGCCAGTCTTGGTGATGATCCAGCCAAATTAATTGCTGTCTACACACGAATTGATGAAATTATTGGTAATTTTAACGATTTAACCAATATGTTTAGTTGGGCACCAATCTCTCAAGAAGTACTCGCCGATCTCTATGACAATACCAAAGAAACTATCGCGGTAGAATATCAAGTCTACATTAAAGATGGTGATGGCCAAATTTCCTTACTAACCACCACCTCAGCGACTTCGATTAGTCTATCGTATATCGGGACCTATAGTGTGATTGTCATTCCAGTTATCGATATTCTTCGTTCTCAAGTTGTCGTTAATACAATCACTGCCGATGTCGCCGAAGCGTTAGGTAGAACGATTTCTGTTATTCGTTCTGAAGGCAATGCGACGATTGAAGCAAGTGGTCAATACTACTACAAAGTCAATCTTGGTGAAGGGAATTATGTCTATTATTTCTTCAGTAATACTGAAATTACCTTTAGCAATGCTTCCTTTACCATTCTAACAGGCAATGAATATGTCAGTGTCGTCAATCAAAATAAATTGGTTTTTGGTAGTCAATATACCACGGCCAATCAAGTGGTTGAATTTACCTTTACTTCCAGTAGCGGTGGAACCACTCATCTTGGAAGAATCTATCCATACATTTCTCAATTTGAACTAGGGGAATCACTCACCAGTTATCTCCAAAGTCAAAGTGAATTAGCCTCCTCCTTATACATGGATAAGAGTGGGGATGCTTATTTAGTTGGTAAATCCTATATCAACAGTCCAAGCAATGCTTACTACGCGTTCCAAGAAGGTAATGGTTTCTATCTACCACTCATGGTAAAGACCACGGGCGGTGCCTCGATTACTCTTCCAAGTTCAATGCTTGAATATAAAGCCTTCAAAGATAGTGTGGAAGTCAGCATCTCAACGACCGATACAGAAGCAGAAATTTATCGCTCCGAACATAATCTATATTTCCGCGATGAAGGTTCTACTTATACGATTCAAGTTGGAGTTAAAGCGGTCTTTATTCCACAAGCTCTCAGTTCAATTATCACGACCAAACAATTCAATGTCACCATCAATGATGGCGCCAATATCTATAGTAATGATGATTTAAAAGATGCCTTTGCCGATACGGCAATTCATAGTATCAACCTCCATAGTCGGATTGAAGCGAAACTCTATAGTAACGAACAATACACCGATCCAGATGATGGGATTATCTATCCATACAATATGGGTCAAGATGCCGTTGTGGAATTATATGGTGTGAGTGCTAGTTTAGCGCAACAATCCGGTGATGTCTATCAACGGATTATTCCAGCCAGTCTTGAAAATCCAGACAACTTAGTCATTCATGGTAACTACTTCACCATCGATGGTAGTAAATTACCATTTACCAATTACTCACCTGGTAGTATTGGAATTAACGGCATTGGACAAGCAACCAGTCTTGATACCGCTGTTGGTTATGATATTCGGAGTGTCCAAATTGGTATATTCTCCTACTTAAGTGTCGATACCGATGGATCGTATGAAGCAAATCCATATGGAAATGTTACTTTCTCGAATATGTCAGTTTTAGGAAATACTCAAACTCCAAGCATCAATTATGGGGATAATCAATCCCAAATTGAAGCGGCCATTGCCTTAATGGGTCGTAACTCAGGTGGTTATATTGGTATTCAAAACTTCTTCAATACTTCGATTACAACGGATAATGTGGTTTTAGGCAATACAACAATCGCGATTAAAACCGCTGAAGCGACGGTTACTACTCTTGATAAGATTACGGTCTATAATAGCTGGGCGAATGGTATATATGCCTACAATGCTCGGTGGATGTCAATTACAAATGCTCACGTCGAAGCAAGTGGTGGCGCTGCTATCCACTTAGAAGATACAAAATACTCGAAACTATTTGCTCAAACCGTCGTCATCGATACCAGTACCGTCAGTGTTGAAAACTGGGTATCGGGGGAAGAATCCTGGTTCAAAGCTTATTCCATGGAATTAGCTGCGATGCAAATGAAGTCGCAAATTAATACAGGAGTCGTTGGTATTGGCAGTCGAATCTTACGCTCGATTACCGATCCAGCGACCGGACTATTATCCAGAAAAATGAATTTAATTGCTCTAGTTATGCCAGTTGCGGAACAACTAAATCCAGGTGAAACTTTAAAAGCAGATACGCCAGAAGCCAATAGGTCAGTAGAAGGATACACGGATATGCAAATTATCTTGGTTAGTTCACAAGATAATTACCCATATGATGTACCTTATGGCGAAGGGCATGCCGTCGCCTTAACTCAAGGTTTATTCACTGCGGCTGGAAGTATTGCTCTTCCTGTTGGTGAATATAGAGTGATTAGTGTCAGCAATGGAACCTCTGAATTAGGAACAACCATTCTTGAATCCATACTCGGTGTCAGTGTTGACTTTAGTAGTGTTGGACGTGGTCATCTAATCTCGTTGATTGGTCTTGATTCACCACTACCAAATTAGGCTAAAAGACAATAAAAACCAACTCTCGTGGGAGTAAATTAGGAATCTTAATCTCCTCGAAAAAACGGCATAGTCTGAAATGTTGACTGTGCCGTTTTTGTTTGTTAC
>CAYOYG010000046.1:3901-6839 GCA_964408135.1 uncultured Eubacteriales bacterium
TATGTTCATTTATTTTGAATAATGTGGACTCAACGAATTATAAAATTATTGGTTTCCAACATTTATCTTTTAAGATTTTTTTAATTGAAACTAAGTCCTTACCTTCATAATACTGAATAAGTAATTTTTTGTATTCACTTACCAATTCTGCTGGCACAACGATTAAGCCTAATCCATTTTGGATAAGGTAGTGATTTCCAAAAATAATCGCGGTTCTCTTATTACCATCTGTAAAAATTTGTTTTTTCATAACAAACAGTATTAACTCTATCGCGTTATCTACTGATTTTTCTTTTGCCAGTAAATCGCTTAATTGCTCTTTAATACTATTTTCAATAGGTAGAGGTGGAACATAGGTTGATCCACCAATTTCAACAGGTAATCTTCGAATTCTTCCATTTAATGGAGATAGTCCCTCTTCAACAAAGTAATTAATTTGGCATAAAATTGCGTAATTTGTTGCATACTGCAAAACATCTTTATCTAAAATAAACTCCCACGCATGTTTTAGATTTAATGTCTTTGTAACATCGTCCGCTTTCATATTATGGACAATGCCTTCATTCACAAGCGTTTCTGTATCCGAAAATGTCGTAGCAATTCCCTCAAGAATGGATTGTTTATAGATTGAATCAACCATATTTCTTTTGGCTAATGCAATATTTTGTTCTACTTTTTCATTTAATTCCGTTTCTATATAATTCAATGCTTTTAATTCTTTGTTAATAGATTTTAATCTCTTATTCAAATCCTTAGCTAAGAAATTGTTTTCCATTAATAGATTGTGTAATTCATTTGAATATTCTCCAACATACTGGCTTTTAAGTTTTCCTGACTCTCTTTTATATAAATAAATATATCTATTGTTATTTTCTTCTCTTAACTGTATGGTTCCATAAACAAGTTTAGATAATCTATTTTCGATAGCTTTCTTCTCATTTAGAATCATTGAAATATTCATCATAATATTAATCTCCTTTTATGTGTAACATTTATAATCATTTTGTTACACACAAATTATAGCACAATATTTAAATGTGTGTAACATTTATTTATGCTTTGTTACACATAGGACCTGCAATACTCTTATAAGCATGTAAAAATCATTATGATTCTAGATGCATATCAATATTGCATTTCAATCATAATCTCTCAAAATCGATAAATGTCATGATTACTTAAAAAGTTGAAAATCAACCGAAATATACGCTTGATTTCATCATTAACATAGAAGACAAAAAAGGGTGGGGTACATTTTTATTTCATTCTTTGCTATAATAAAATCAAAGGAAAGGAGAACTGCTATGGCAAAATCGCATGCAAAAGCCTATTTTGGATTTGACTGGATTGTTTCACTTGTACTAGCCATTATTCCATTTACCAATATTGTTTTTGGGGTGATTATTCGAGCACAAAGAAACAAATTATTACTGGCGATACTCAACATTGTCCTTGCTCCAATCTTCTATGTCATCGACCTTGTTAGTATCCTTTTAAACAAAGATTTGAGTTACTTAGTCTAATCCGTTTTATAAAATTATTAGAAATAAAAAAATCCCCCGTTTTGGGGGATTTGATTTTATTTGTTAATTATTGTTTAACAAAAGGTCTTAATTCAAGAATTCTTCTTGCATCATCTGGTGTAGCAATTTCGCGGTTGGCTAATTTAGCAATTTGAATAACTCTTTCAACTTGTTCCGCATTGGAGTTAAACATAACACCTTTAGAGCGATAGAAGTTATCTTCGAAGCCGACTCTGACAGCGTCACAACCCATAGCGATAGAAGCAAGCATAATAGGTAAGTGAGCACTACCGATACCAAAGGCGGACCATGTGGCGTTCTTTGGAAGTTGGTTCTTCATGAAGACTAAGTTATCAATCGTAGCAGCCATACCACCAACGATACCTAAGCAGAGTTGGAAGTGTGGTCTTTCTTTGATAACGCCTCTTTGGACTAAACGGATAGCGGTTTCAATTTGGGAAACATCAAAGCATTCGATTTCTGGTTTTACACCGTATTCGATAGCTCTTTTGCCTAATTCAACTAAGAATGGGAATGTGTTAAAGAAAACACCAGCTTCGCCCCAGTTAAAGGTTCCTGCGTCGAATGAACACATTTCTGGTTTTAATTTCATGAATGGAGCCATTCTTCTTTCGTCATTGGCACCCATTTCACCGGATGTTGTGAGGTTTAAGACAATGTCACAACCAGAGGCACGAATTAATTTGACGGTCTTTTCGAAAGTAGCAACGTCCATTGATCCAGCTTCATTTTCGTCTCTCATATGAAGGTGAGCAATAGCTGCACCGGCTTTCCAGCATTCAATTACTGATTTAGCAATTTCTTCTGGTGTGGTAGGATGATTAGGGTTTTGTTTTTTTCCGCCCCATGCTCCAGTAACGGAGACACAAACGATTAGTTTATCCATAGAATTTCCTCCTTATTTATTGTGGTCTATGAACTTTATGTTCCTGCAGTTTTGTTTTAAAGCCGCAATGAAACCTTCTTCATCTTTCGGCGAGGCAAAAAGAACGATTTTTCCTTCTTTTTTGTCCCTTTCCAGTATTAATTGGAACACATCGACAGAAAGAGCGGAGGTAACAAAATACTTTCTTTTTCTTTCACACGATTGCACCGTTTTAAATTTATAGCGTTCCATGAAACCGAGTCCAGCTTTCGAACCGATTTCATTATTTTCCAAATCAAATTCAAAATAATTGATTAGATAAATCGTAACAGCCATAAACAAGAGGAATAGGACCAAGATTGCCCCGATGACATCCAAAAAGATATCGCGAATGCCAAAATTTCGGATGATTCCCGCTATTAAAAAATAAAGGGCAGCAATTGACCCGAGACTAACAATGGCGTAGAGAATGGTAATGGTGGTATCTCTTCTTGTTTGAAAACGCATGATAATAAACTCCTTTTATTTT
>CAYOYG010000047.1:0-6834 GCA_964408135.1 uncultured Eubacteriales bacterium
CCCCACTGCTGCCTCCCGTAGGAGTTTGGGCCGTGTCTCAGTCCCAATGTGGCCGTTCACCCTCTCAGGCCGGCTACGCATCGTCACCTTGGTAGGCCGTTACCCTACCAACTAGCTAATGCGCCATAAGTCCATCTCTATGCGTTGCAATCCAACTTTTATTCTCTCTAGATGCCTAGAGCCTTTCATGCGGTATTAGCCAAAGTTTCCCTCGGTTATCCCCCACATAGAGGCAGGTTGCCTATGTATTACTCACCCGTACGCGACTGTTGTATTGCTACAACCGTTTCACTTGCATGTATTAGGCACGCCGCCAGCGTTCATCCTGAGCCAGGATCAAACTCTCTAAAAATATATCGGATTTCTCCGTTATTTTTGTGTTTGCCCTTGGCTTCTTCAAATTGACGTTATAATTCTTACTGTTTAGTTTTCAAAAATCAATGCACACTTTTTTTTGCGCGCTCCGTAATATTAGCACTATAAATCGAACCTGTCAAGAGTTTTTATTCGACTTTTTCGTAACTCATTATTGCGGTCTGCAATTCCGTGTCGCAGTGAATATTATATTACAAGTAACATATAGTTTGCAAGAGAAATTTGATTTTTTTTGCAACTTTTTTTAAATACTCACTTTAGCACTTTACTGCACTATTCAAATGTCAAAACCTTCATTAAAATCGTATCTTTTCATTTTGCTTCATTCTATCGGTTTCTTCGGTGTATGGTCTAATAAAGTCCAGACATGGAATCAGCGACATAAAAAACTACGTTAGATTTGCAAACGCTTTCATGAAGCCGCAAATTAGGTGTTTTTCTTAAAGCATTGTTATTGTAACCTATTCTTTAGAAAATGGCAATAGAAATACAAACTATTTTTTCAAAAATTGTTCACTGTCTAATAAAATGGTTACTGGACCATCATTAACCAATTGAACTTTCATATCAGCACCAAAGACACCCTTATCAATATTGATGCCTTTCTCTCCGCATTGTTGATTGAAATAATCATAAAGTTTTGATGCTATGGCTGGAAGCGCTGCTTGCGTGAAGCTTGGTCGGCGACCTGATCTGGCATCCGCATATAATGTGAACTGTGGTACAGAAAGTAAAGAGCCCTTAACTTGTAAAACCGACAAATTCATTTTTCCCATCTCATCTTCAAATATTCGCAAATTCAATAGTTTATCCAACATATAGTCCACAATTGTTTCATTATCATCATGTGTGAATCCGATGAGTGCCAATATACCCCGATTAACATGCGCAACAACCACATCAGATATTACCACCGAAGATTCGATAACTCTTTGTACTACAATTCGCATAATACCCACCCCTTATTACTTATATATAATACGTATTCTTATAGTATTTAAGAATTACATATAATAGGAAGCACTTTATTGGATAATATCATAGATTATTGGATAGAATTGTTTTGTTTGATCTTTAATTGTAAATGTCGATTGAATTGCTTCATTAATCATTGAATAATCGTGGATGTTGGTATGGAAAACAGCAATGACATCCCCTGCATTTACAAAATCGCCACATTTTTTAGTAACAATAATACCAGCTGCATAATCAATACTATCTTCTTTTTTGGCACGACCAGCGCCAATTTTCATAGCAATTTCACCCAATTGGTGAGCATTTATTGCACATACATATCCGTTTGATTGACTATGGACTTCGACGATATGCTTTGCTCTTGGAAATTTAGTTGGATTTGTAATATACGAGACATCTCCCCCTTGTGCAATGACAAGTTCTTGTAGTTTCTTCAAGGCTGATCCATCAGCGATTTTGCCTTGTAACATTTTATAAGCCTCTTTATCGTCGTTTACAACTTTAGCTTGCTTGAGCATGATTGTACCCGCTTGTAGACATAATTCAACTAAATCCTCTGGTCCTTGACCATTCAAGGTGGCAATTACTTCTTGAATTTCTAGTGCATTACCAATCGCCAACCCCAATGGTTGATCCATATTTGTTAATATCGCGCGTGTATCACGATGCATATTTTTTCCAATATTCACCATCGCTTGAGCCAATTTTTTTGCATCTTGCGGATCTTCAAAGAAAGCTCCCGAACCGAATTTAACATCCAATAAAATACAATCGCTTCCTGTCGCGAGTTTTTTTGACATTATAGAAGAGGAAATCAGAGCAATCGAATCGACAGTACCAGTCACATCACGTAATGCGTATAATTTCTTATCTGCAGGTACCAATGTAGAAGACTGACCAATAATTGCAATCCCGATTTTATTAACCTGTTGAATAAATTGGTCGATGCTTAATTGTACTTTCATCCCTGGAATGGCTTCCATTTTGTCCAATGTTCCGCCCGTATGACCAAGTCCGCGACCGGACATCTTAGCCACTTTTACTCCGCAGGCCGCAACCAAAGGTCCAAGTACTAAAGAAGTTTTATCGCCGACCCCACCGGTTGAATGTTTATCCACTTTAATTCCTGCAATCTTTGATAAATCAATGATATCGCCGCTATGCATCATTGCTTTTGTTAACAAGGAAGTTTCGTGGGCATTCATCCCATTTAGGACAATTGCCATAAGCAAAGCACTTGCTTGATAATCCGGGATATTTCCCTTGGTATATTCTTGTATAAAAAAAGTGATTTCGTCTTCGTTTAACACTTCTTTATGTCTTTTTTTTAGGATTATTTCGTTCATGAACATTTCTAACACCTCGCCATCATTATAGCAATTTTTATGCTATAATAAAAGCGGTGATTTGATTGGACTTTAAACAACACTTGATGCAATTTTTAGACGAAAATACGGTGAACTCTTTGCTTAATGCACTAGATTCTTCACCTTTTTTAGGGCTACGTATCAACCGCAATAAAATTGATAACAGAACCATCGAGAAATTTTTCCCTTTTTTGGAAAAACATCCTTTTTTAAATGAAGGTTATATTTATCACGAAAAAATGAGTTTAGGCAATCACCCTCTTCATCACGCTGGTGCTTTTTACATGCAAGAGCCAAGTGCCATGATGGTAGCCGGTATACTCGATTGTGATTGCAATGATAGGATTTTGGATGTATGTGCCGCCCCTGGTGGTAAAGCCACTTATATTGGGCTAAAACTGGGCAATAACGGGGTTTTAATTGCCAATGATTCAAGTTATAAACGTGCTTGTATTTTAAGCGAAAACGTCGAAAGAATGGGCCTATCTAACACCTTCGTAACCGCCAATACTATCGAGCAAATCAGTACGGCATATTCAGCTTATTTTGATAAGATTATTCTCGATGCTCCTTGCTCTGGTTCTGGTATGTTTCGGAAAAATAAGGCGATGATGGAGGACTGGAGTATTGATAAAGTTTTTCGCTGTCAATCCATTCAAAAAGACTTAATTCTTAAAAGTTATCGTTTATTAAAAAAAGGTGGAATTATGGTCTATTCGACTTGTTCTTTTTCAAAAGAAGAAAATGAAGATGTTATCAATTATTTAAGACAAAATACGCATGCACAGTTATTGCCAATTAAAGAATATCCAGGTATCGATCGCGGGCTAAAAATGCCAGAAGCAATACGACTATACCCGCATCACTTTGCTGGCGAAGGGCATTTTATTGCCCTAATTCAATCCCAAGATGATTATTTGAGTCATCAGCGACAAAACCGAAAGAAACAAATGCCATCTAACTTGAAGCCTTTCTTCGATTTCATAAAAACATTTTCTACTGTAAATATTGACGAAAATCGTATGTATTTAAATGGTAGCCATCTTCATTATTTACCAAAATCATCCGTTGATGTTCCATCCTTGTTTTTGTTACGCTGTGGACTCCATCTTGGTGAAATAATTAAAGATCGGTTCGAACCTTCTCACGCTCTAGCCCTCGCCACTAAAGTGAGTGATTGGAAAATTGTCATTAATTTCCCAGCGGACTCAGCAGAAATCAAAGCGTACCTACACGGTGATAGTCTTGCAGTTTCATCCACAGAAAATGGTTATTGTCTTGTTTGCTGCGAGAATATTTCGATTGGCTTTGGGAAAATAACAAATAAGATAATGAAAAATCACTATCCAAAAGGATTACGAACAAAATAAAAAAACGATGGCTGATAACCATCGTTTTCATTTATTAATATTTCTTG
This sequence comes from uncultured Eubacteriales bacterium, assembly GCA_964408135.1. GTDB lineage: Bacteria > Bacillota_I > Bacilli_A > RFN20 > UBA1709 > CAYOYG01. The sequence continues at coordinate 4,135 of CAYOYG010000047.1, forward strand.
AATAAAACAGCAAGTCCTTGGCCAGTACCGATACATAGTGATGCGACACCGTATGTGTGATTTTCACGAACCATTTCGTTCATGATTTTGACAGTAAGCATAGCTCCGGTTGCGCCAAGTGGGTGACCGATGGAAATTCCGCTACCGTTCACGTTAACTTTCTTTTCATCAAGGCCTAATTCTTTAATACAAGCAAGAGCTTGTGTAGCAAAGGCTTCATTGATTTCATAGACGCCGATATCATTAATTGTCAAATTATTCTTCTTTAGAAGCTTTTTAATCGCTGGAACTGGGCCATATCCCATAATTAGAGGATCAACACCAACAACAGCAGCATCAACAACTTCAACAATTGGTTTGCATCCTAGTTGTTTAGCTTTTGTTTCACTCATAACAAGAACAGCGGCTGCACCATCATTCATACTTGATGCGTTTCCTGCAGTAACAACGCCACCTTCAGGTTTGAAAACTGGCTTTAATGTTTTTAATACTTCAACAGTAGTTTGAGGTTTTGGACCTTCATCTGTATCAAATACGACATCGCCTTTTTTACCTTTAATAATGACTGGAACGATTTCGCCCTTGAATTTACCAGCTTGAATTGCTTTGTATGCTCTTGCATGGCTTTGAGCGGCATAGCGGTCTGCTTCTTCACGAGTAATACCAAATTTTGCCGCAATATTTTCAGCGGTTATACCCATAGAAACATTGGCATAAGCATCATATAACCCTTCACTCAATAAGTCGCTGACAACGGCATTTCCCATACGGTAGCCGGTTCTTTCGTTGTAAAGAGCATATGGAATTCTTGACATACTTTCAAATCCACCAGCAACAACGATTTCATTAAAACCACTTTTAATTGCCATAGCAGCATTGAAAATGGATTGGAGACCACTCGAACAGGCGCGATTTAATGTATAGGCAGATGCTTCATATGGGACACCAGCTAGGGTAGCACCACCACGGCAGCCTAATCCAGAATCACGACCCACGCCAATAACATTACCAAAAATGACTTCGTCAACTAAGGTTGGTTTAATGCCGGCACGGTCAATTACTTCTTTAATAACGACGCGTGACAATTCGACTAAAGATACATCTTTCAGTGTGCCTAAGAAACTACCAATAGCAGTCCGAGCACCAGAAACGATAACAACTTTTTCTTTGTTCATATATTGATTACCTCTCTTTTTGTTCTACACTTTATTATAGTAGTATGTAAGCGCTTTTGCAAATAATAAAAGCCTCTAACGGGGCTTTTTTGCGTACTTTTCTAAATTTTCAATCGCACTTCGAGGATTCTCACTAATGTAGTGATATAAATAGGTGCTTCGTTTAATCGATCGAATAATCATCTCGTCGTTTTTTCGTTGACCATCATTTTGGTATTCGTAACCCAATAAAAAATCGATAGATACTTGAAAAATTTGAGCTAATTGAATTAGTTTTTCAACACTCGGTATCCTTGAACCACTCTCATACCATGAAATTGAAGCTTTAGAAACTGCTAGTTTTTCACTTAATTCGCGTTGGGAAAGTCCATTTTCTTCACGTAGATATTTAATTCGTTCTGGTAGAAAATTATTCATTCACGTCACCTCATGCATATTTTGGGGTGAAGTGATAACATTTGGTTAATTTGTTAACAAGGAGTTATCTTTTCTCATATCATTTATTGTTTTAACAGCAGAATCATGCAATAAGTTTGCTAGATCCGCATAAGAAGTATCGCAATAATCTTCATATTTCATTGGCTTAAGATATGTAATTTTTATAATGTATTCTTTCTTATGAACACTTTTATCAAAAACTTCCCACACTGGATCCATTACTATCGGGACCAAAGTGGCTTTTGTAACATAACCAGGTCTAATCCCACCATTTTTATAAGTACCAATATCGTGTGTTTGGGATTTACTTCTTGTACCTTCTAGAAAGACAAGGAGATTTCGACCATTGGCCAATTGTTTTGCTGCTTCTCTTAAAGTAAGAAGAGCTGCTCGCGCGTCTTCACGATTGAGCAAAATAGTTTCAGCCATTGTTGCCATAGTCGAAATAATCGGCATTTTCTTTACTTCTTTTTTAGCAATGAATGCAACGCGATGATTTAATTTGGCAACAAGAAGAACTGTGTCAAACAGCGATTGGTGGTTTGGTAAGAATATAAGGTTATTTCCTTCTGGTATCGCTTCTTCCCCTTGAATGGAGCATTTTACATTCATTCGTTTAACAAATTTTTGCGCCAACCGACGGATAAAATCATATCGTTTTTCATAGGAAATGCGGTGCATAAAAATACGGTACCAAAGGATTTTTGGATAGGCACCAACTAAATAGAAACCAAAGCGAAATATGAGCTGTAAATATTTACGCATGTTGGTTGATGCTCCTTTCGTAATAGTATAATTCAAATGTATTTTTTGATTCTTTCTTAACAAGATGAAATTGATTTTCAAAAATTGGAAAATAGGCATCGCCATTAAACTGTCCAGGGATTAAAGATAAGAGAATTGAATCACAAAATGGCAAAAAAAGATTATAAATCTCAGCCCCCCCAATAACGTACAGTATATCTTTACTATTCTTAAATTGATTCACTAGTGCGTGAATATCACCAATAACGATGGCTGAAGAATTGGTGTGATAATCTGCTTGAGTGGTTAGAACATAATTTATCCGATTCGGTAAAGGGCGTCC
>CAYOYG010000048.1:0-5434 GCA_964408135.1 uncultured Eubacteriales bacterium
ACATGATTATCGTACATGCTTTCATGATTTAAACGACGTGAAAAGTAGTTCATCAGTCGCAAAGCACGTTGAAATTCTGATCCCTGCTTGGCAATTTGTGGTAAGTGATAACGCGTCTTTAATTCTTGATAAGAAGGAGCGGAAAAATCATAGGTAATGTTCTCTACATTATTGTTCGATATCATCGTTAAATTATTGGCGATGATACCGGAAAAAACATCATAAATTGCTTTCCCCATTGCTTGTTTTTCTTGTTGTTTCATCGAATTCACCTCGGAGTAATTATACCACTGAAGAAAAAAAAGACACATCCATTTGTGTCTTATTTTTGTAAGAATCGAACCGGTCTTGCTTCAATATATCCCCGATACCCTTGTGGTGCCAATTGAAACCGTGGGGCTTCATCATCGGCCCATTCGTAACCATATAGTTCTGGTCGATAGCGATCGATGAGTTGCCATACTTCATTAATCGCATCTTCAAAGTCCTCCTCTGGATAAGGTTCGCCTTGAAAGACCATCATCATCGCTGGTTCAAGTTCAATGCATTCAAATCCTACCGGTAATGGTAAATTATAGTCGAGTGGTACTTCCACCCCTTGAACATAACAAGAAGTCCCTTTTGGTATCAATTTTGGGGGTAACCATAATCCGATTGGTTCATATAAAGCTTCCTTAATCGAAACTAGAACACCCCAGACATCACATCCAACTTCTTCACAATAGGCAAAATAGTCCTCGGCTTTCTTCCCTCTTTTTAAAATCAGTTTTCGTCGTGGTCGATTCACTACTTGAACAAATATAGCTTTCGTAGTTTCTTGCTTTTCCATGGTTGGTTCTCCTTTGTTTTTGTAACGGTAATAATCCAAAATACGATGGGGCATAAATAAAGGAATCGCGATGGGTTGGTGCCGATATTGCTGTGGTGGTAACCCAAATTCTTTATGAAATGAACGAGTAAAACCTTCATGCGAGGCAAAGACAAATTCTAACGCAACATCGATGATTTTAGGTTTACTATCACGCAACATTAATGCGGCTTTGCTAAGTCGAAGTAAACGTAGATACTCAAAAGGGGTTTTCCCCACAAGTTCTTTAAATAGCCGCGAGGCATAATAAGGGGAATACCCTGCACATTGGGCTAAATCATGCAAGCTAATTGGCTGATCACTATTTTTATCCATATAATCTTGCATCTTGCTCACAGCGAGTATTATGTCTTCATGTTCCAAACTATCACCGCCTCTATTACAATAACCTACTTGATCCTCGATTTTCTTGATTTGAATTGCACTTCTCTATCATCATAACAAAAAATAGTCCACGAGGGACTATTTTCGAATATCGAGATTGATTTTCCCATCTTTTATTTCAACAATCCGATCGGCTTTTTCAGCGATTTTTCGATCGTGAGTGATGATAATAAAGGTGGTTTTATACTTTTGGTTGATTTCACGGAGAAGTTCATAGATTTGTTCGGTGGATTTACTATCGAGATTTCCTGTCGGTTCATCGGCGAGAACAATGGTAGGATTGTTAATCAAACTACGCGCAATAGCCACCCGTTGTTGTTGACCGCCAGACATATTGTTCGCTAAGTTATTTTTCACTTTTCCAAGCCCCATAAACTCAAGTAGTTCATTGGCTCGGGCTAAGACTTCTGGAGTGATCTTTTTCTTACTGATTCGATAAGGCAACAAAACATTTTCGAGGGCTGTATACTCCGGTAATAAGTAGTGAAATTGGAAAATAAATCCGAGTGTCTCATTGCGAATTTGGGCTAGAGATTTTCGATTCAGTTTACTGACATCACGGTTATTAATAAACACCGATCCTTCACTTGGAGAATCAAGAAGACCCATTATATTAAGAAGTGTACTCTTTCCACTTCCGGATTGACCAATGATGGAATTAAAACTTTTTTCTTCAAAGGCCAGCGATAAATCATATAAAACTTGAACGGAATAGTTCTTTCCATAAAATTTATTGACATTTCTTAATTCAATTACATTAGCCATTTCGAATCACCTCAATTATGCTAATTTTTGAAGATTTACGAGCAGGAATTAAAGCGGCCAGGATCGATGCTATCGTAGCAATAACTGCCGATAATACAACAAAGTTCGAATCGATGAATAAGTTGATGATTGGATTACCACTCGCATCCAAGGCAAATGTAGTAAAGGCATAAGATAACCCTAAACCAAGACCGACACCGAAAACAGCACCAAAGAAACCGAGGATCGCGCCTTCAAATAAGAAGACATAACTAGCATCATTATCTTTCAGTCCCATTGCTTTTAGAATACCAATTTGTTTCGACTTTTGCATAACTGTAATCGCTAATACACTGGCAATACCTAAGACGACCGATATCATAACAAAAACTTGAATCATTAAACTAGAAGTACTTTGTCCTTGTAATCCACTCAGTAAATCCGCATTTAAATCTTTCCAGTTATCAATTTGATAGAGAGAGGAAGCAAGAGCGGTTTCGACTTGATTCGCTGTTACATCGGCTGTAAATACATCACGCACTTGCATCTCAATAGCACTCGCTTGGGTGGAAGAGAAATCGAAAACCCCTTGTGCAGTGGCAAGCGTGGACAAAACCCAGGAACGATTGACTTGAACACTACCAAAATCATAGATACCATCGATAATCAGTGTTTCTTGACCAATGAGGGGAACTTGGAGCGTAATACTATCGCCAACCTCTACTTCTAATGAGGTAGCTAATTCTTGACCTATGGCAATATGATTTACTAAAGATGGTAGATTTCCATCGATCATTTTTACATCGAATTTATAAATAGAATTGGCTTTCGAAAAATCGAAGCCTCTTAATATGACGGGTTGCGTTTTGCTCTCATTAATCGCAGTTCCTGCTCCTTCAACAACAGGAGAAACTACGGTTAGATTATCATCAGCGTTTTCTACCACTGGTAGGACAACATTATAGTCGTCAATTGGTTGATTGCTTTGGGTGGAGCGAATCGTGATTTGTGAACTACTACCAATGGCCGTGTCAACTAAATCTTTTTGCAATCCACCAATTAATGAACCAATAAAAATTTGAACAGAAACCCCAACCGCAATACCGAGCATAATTGTTAGAGTTTGTAATTTACTGGATTTTAAAAAGCGAACAGCAATTTGTAAAGCTAGTTTCATTATTTTTCCACCTCCAAAGCGAGACGGAGAATATCTTGATAATCATTGAGATGATAATCGTGATAAATCGAAGCATGAACATCGTGTTTATCAAAGGCTTGTCCGCCGATAATAATTTTTAAAGCAGGTGCCGTTTCCTTTAGTTGACCGACAAGTTCTTTCGTGACAACCGCGTTGTAGTAATTGGTGACACTTAAAGCAACATATTCTGCTTTCAAAGTTTCAACGGCCAATTGAATTTGCTCAATTGGAGTATTGGCGCCAATATAATGAGTATCAAATCCAGCTAGAGTAAATAATTGGGTGGCAATCAGTGCACCGATCTCGTGGTATTCTTCCGTCGGGCAAGCAACAATGACTTTCTTACCATTGTTAGCTCGTTTACTCTTAATTACATACGGATAGGTTACTCCAATAATGGTCGTAATGATGGCAGAACGAACATGTTCTTTCCAAATGCACAATTTTTTATTTTCCAGAGTGCAATGGATGTCGTTTAAAGCCGGCGTCAGTAATTCTAAATACAATGTCGGTAAGTCTGTTTGCTTTTTTTCCAGCAAATCGATGACAAAAAGAACGGCTTTTTCTTTGTTTTCTACTTCAAGAATTTGAATAAAATTATCATAGATTTTTTTGTCCATAATGCTACTCCTTTGATAATGATTTTTCATCTATATTACTAAAAACAATCAAATAAAGTCAAACCAAGTGCATACATTTTGCTTACAGAAAAAAATGCACATTATGGTGCATTTGATTCGTCAAATAAAGTATGGCTTTTTATAGTCGTATCGCGTTTAACAATTCGATTTTTTCCTAATGATTTTGCTTCGTATAAAGCTTCATCGCTTAAACGATAAAAATCATCGAGATGCGTCGTCGCATTTGGCAGGATGGTTGAGATTCCAATACTAACTGTTATACAATAATTGTTGCATGAACAATATTGATGGTTTTTGATGGTTTCCAACAATTGTTTCGCCCGTTCTTGCGCTTGTGCAGAATTAACATTGTATAATAATATGGCAATTTCATCGCCCCCAAAACGACCAACCAAATCTTCATTTTGTAAACTGGAACTTAGCAGCGAAGAAAATTCTTTTAAGACCGCATCACCAACGATATGACCAAACGTATCATTGATGACTTTAAAGTTATCGATATCAATCATGAAGAAAGATAATGGTATATTGTTTTTGGCGGCATTCATGATAATAATTTCTGCATTTTCCGAGAATGTTCGCCGATTGAAAATATCTGTCATTTCATCTTTTGTGGCCGCAATATATAATCGTTGATCATCTTTTTCCTTGGATAATAAGATGAATCCACCATTAAAAACAACCATATGGATGAATAATATGATGTAGGTAATTATATTTCCTATCGTATTATCAAATAAAACCATTCCCCGATTAATAAAGATGGCGCTATAAGCACGAATCAGTAAAGCAAAAACAACCAAGGCGTACAAATGCCCCCATGTTTTTTTTAATACTGAGTCCTTAGCACTACACAGTAATCGCCAAGCAGGATAGGCGAATATAATAGCAAAGAAAATGGAGATTAATGCAATGCGCAAACTGATCGAAGGCGAAAGTAAAACGGTCGATACTAAGGAAACAAAAGTTATAGTAAATAAAATCGCATAGTAGCGAACGACTTGACTGAATTTGATACCATCTAGATTCAAAATAGCAATCGATTCTAAAGAACCTCCAATTAAAAGTAAAAGATTTGGAAGAATGACGAGTTGAATTCCAACAATATAGTCACGCAACAAAAAAATTGACCAGCCAATAATTTGAAATATTTTTGATTGTATAAATAGATTGATGATACGATTATGTCCTTTATTATGATTATAGGCCAACACCATAATCAAAAAGAAAACATTGCCCAAGATTAAGGCAAAGACGATTGTTTTGATATCGACCTCAAAGTTCATATTCTCCACCTCTTTTGAAGTAAGATTACACTATGAAAATTCGGATGATTTCACACGCGATATGATTATAACATAGGGTTAATATTTTGTATACATTTTGTCGTGTTTTGCTATGTATTCTATCAACTATACATCAAATTTTACCCATTAACGCCAGTTTTGGACATAATTAATCGAAAATCTAATTTTTCTCACTTTGCAATTTCTTGTGAAAAACACGAATAGTGATAACAGCTAAAACCACTAAATATACAAGAATAATAAGGAATGGTTTTAGAATATGACTATAATCACCTTGCAAGGCAAAAAGAGC
>CAYOYG010000048.1:5534-6725 GCA_964408135.1 uncultured Eubacteriales bacterium
CGAACAATTTCTTTGAAGTTGCGTTTGGCAAAAATGATGGATCGCATATATTCTCTCCTATCGTGATGCTAGAGCAATAAAAGCTTCTTCTAATGAAGTCTTATTGGTCATCGCTATTAATTCATCGACACTGCCTATGGCTTTTAAACACCCTTGATTCATAATACCAATCCGATCAGATAATGCTTCAGCTTCTTCCATATAATGGGTGGTTAATACGATGGTGACGTGACTTTTTAAGTCAATAATTAATTGCCATAGTTCACGGCGAGCTAAAACATCTAAACCCAAAGTAGGTTCATCTAAAAACAAAACTTTTGGTTGACTAATTAACGCCATAGCAATGGATAATCTTCGCTGCCACCCTCCCGAAAGAGTCTTGGCTTTTTGAAGATAGACAGTGTTTAATTTTAGACGTTCAATACATTGTTGTATGACCTCTTTCAGCTCTTCACGGCGAAAGCCATAAATTTGAGCAATCAATTCTAAGTTCTCATACACACTCAAATTTGGTGCAATAGCCGTTTCTTGTGGTGATACATTGGTAAATGATTTAATCGTATCGAGTTGAGCAAGGATACTATTTCCAAGTATTAATGCATCGCCACTGGTAGGTCGAATTAATCCAGTTAACATTTTTATAGTGGTGGTCTTTCCAGCTCCGTTTACACCAAGCAAAGCAAATAATTCGCCTTGATGAATATTCAAATTTAAATGATTAACTACTATCATATTTCCATAGGATTTTGTTAAGTCTTTGGTTTCAATTGCAATCATATCATTCATCTTCTTTCTTGAATTCTTTAGCACTCATGATATCTTTTGCAAAATCATACAATGCTTCTGCTTTAACAATGCCAATACCTTGATGAATATCACCTAGGATGAGTAAATTATCTCCCGGTTTTATTTGAAAAACGTCGCGAGCTTCTTTAGGTATAACAATTTGTCCTTTTTCTCCCACTTTGCATAGGCCAAATACATATTTTCCGTGGTTGGTTTTCATAATTACCTCCTGTATTACTTTTCCTACATTTCATACTTATTATACACAAATTGTTTTATTTGTCGATAAAAAAAAGCACAATGTGCTTTTATGGTTTATAGCGATCTTTGTAAATCTGACGAGCGAATAGAGTTTGTTTTTTTATAAATTCCGTTTTGCCATCTGTATAGCGTTTTCGATCGTGT
>CAYOYG010000049.1:0-6612 GCA_964408135.1 uncultured Eubacteriales bacterium
ATAATGACATCGTATTCTACCATGGTTCCCCATCCCCTTAACCCTCTTAATCATCTATGAAAATTATATCACATTTTTCTTTTTCCCTTCCATACAAGACCACCAATAATTTCAATATAATTAAATATTTATAAATATATTATTTGGAATATTTTTCCAAATATTATTGTTTTAAATATATTTTATGGTATATTATAAATATAAAGGAGTGGTAAGTATGTTAATTCGCTTTACCATCGAAAATTTTAAATCATTTCGTCATTCCAGTACTTTTACAACGGCAACCTTCCACAAAAACCCTCATACAGAGTATGAAAAAATCAATACCTTTTATGATGAAACTACCAAAACGAATTATGTAAAATCGAGTATGATTATTGGTAAGAACGCCAGCGGGAAATCAAACCTTCTTAAAGCCTTAGTATTATATATTCAAATGATTCTCAATAAAGGCAGTAATAACGAGATTTTGCTCCATCAATGCGAATGTTTTAAACTAACCGATGAAAATCAATGTAAACCGGTTTGCTTTGAGGCGGAATTTTTAGTAAAACCTCAAACAATTTATCGTTATGCATTCCAGATTCACAATCATAAGATTCACCAAGAATCCCTAGAAATCAAAAAGAAAAAATGGACACGCATTTACCATCGTTTATCTCCTGATTACACGAGTATTGAAGTTCAAGAAAAATTGGCTGGTAATCTTGAACAATTGAAACAGTTAACTAAACCAAATGTTCTCTTTCTCTCCGTCTTATCATTACTCAACATTGACTTTGCTAAAGAAATTGTCGAATATTTTAATCGGGAATTCACCATTATAACCCCCAATACCAATATGACCCAAAACATTGAGGCAGATACGTTGACTCAAATCTACAAAAAAACCCCCGTCGGCTATAAGACCATTGAATTAGTTAAATCATCCGATGTAGGCATTGAAGATATTATTGTCGAAGATCAAAAGAATTTAAATGAATCCAGTGTTTTTCGGATTAACGCTATAACTGGTTTACCTGAAGCTGGTTATAATGTAAAGTTCGTAACCAAGATGGTTAATCAAAAACAAGAAGTATTATCACACTTTAATTTAAAACAAATGTCATCAGGAACGATTCGTCTCTTTAATATTGCCGTTCATATCTTTGATCGTTTGGAAAAGGGTGGAACATTAATTATCGATGAAATTGAAAATAATCTTCATCATATTTTAGTGAATCGCATTCTAGAACTCTTTAATTCAATCAGTGACAATCCTCATCAAACTCAGCTCATTTTTACCACTCACGATTTACTATTGCTCGATGAACACATTCGTCGTGACCAAATTTGGATTGTTGATAAAAATCAAAACAACGAAAGTCAAATCTATAATTTAGCCGAAATGAAAGGCATTACAAAAAAAGATAAGGTCTTAAAACAATATTTGCTTGGCAATTATGGTGGGGTTCCAAGTTTATTATGAAAAAACGCGCGAAAAGAGATCGAATTATAATTGTATGTAACGGCAGTGAAACCGAAAAGAATTACCTTGATTTTTTTAAGCGCAGTATCGAAAAAAAGAAAAATGGTGTGCTTACCATTGAAATTGTTCCGATGGGTCGTCATTCTGAACCATCCAATGTTGTCCACAGGGCCCTTGAATTAAAAAACACGATGGACCCTTCGACTATCAACTCGGTTTGGTCTGTGATTGATATTGATGATTTTGTAGATGTATCTCTGGCACAGCAGATGGCGGATAAAAATCATATCCATCTAGTTTATTCGAACCGATCTATTGAATTTTGGTTCCTGTGTCATTTTATAGAAACCACGAAATCATTAACACAAAAACAGTTAATTCACGAACTAAAAAAATATGTACATGATTATGATAAGACTCATTGTTATGGTGAAGCCTTCTATCCTCAATGCAAAAAAGCCATCAATAATGCAAAAATTGGGCATCAAAGCTTTTGTAAAAATAAGGTACCAATACACCAGGCTTGTTCCTCCACTTCCATTTATCGATTAATCGAATATCTATTAGAGAGATTTAAATAAAAATGGCACCATTTTCGGTACCATTTTATTCATTGTAAATGATCGATAAAGAGTTGATTCATTTCCTCTTCACTGTAAACACGAATTCCATTGGCTTTTAATAAAGCTGCTGCCACACCCATGCCTTTGATCTTCGTATCACTAAAAGTACCATCGTAAATCTGATTGACTCCACAGGATGGACTTCTTTCCTTTAACAGGGCGATTTTAGCGCCTGATTTTAAAGCGATAGCTAGGGTCCGACGAGCCCCTAAATCAAAGGCAGGACTACAGTCTATGCCATCTTTAGCATAGACTTTGCCTTCTTTTTGTTCGCAAGGTAGACGGGGAATCTTAAGACCACCCAGTGTTTCAGGACAGACTCCCACGAGTTCATAGCGTTCAGCGAGTTGATTTAAATTACCTAGTTTCTTATGCGTACCGTTATAACGACAAGGCATTCCGAGTAAACAGGCACTAATTAACAATTTGGGTTTCATAGATAATCCTCCTATTTAAAACAAAAGCAACCATGCGGTTGCTTATAAGTTACCAGAAGCGCGATAGACGATCAAATTACCAACGGCTGCTAGCCCGGATAGAATAACAACGGTCGTCGCGGCATTATTTAAGGATGGTTGAACAATGTCTTTAATACTATTGACACCATCGGTGATTTGAATAATGCTAGGCGAGATGATGAACATAATAGCGATTATGATATAGGCGATGGCATTGAAATAGGTATACGCCCGATTCTTCTTAACAAAGAAGGCTAGAACTAAGGTGATTATGGCAAGTCCATAAACAATAATGAAGAATTGATTCGCGATTAGAGTAATTGTCATTGGTAGAGGAGCCACACAAGTTTCTTGGTATTCTAAGATACAACTTGGTCCCGTATTACCAAAAATAATATTTTCACCACTGATACCTAGAGAGTGGACAGTATCCGTAATGTCGATAAATCCAATTAAATACGTCGATAGTATTGCGACAGAACATAAAGCAAACATGAAGATATAAGCCTTCATACTGCCTTTATTTTTTCTTCCTGCTTTCATTCTTTCAAAAAATCCCATCTTTTGTGTCTTTGCCATACGATAAAACCTCACTTACGCACATATTATTATAGTATGGAAAAACATTTTTTGCACTATAATTTTTTTATAAAATAGATAATCACTCTTGGGATAAAGGGTTTTTTAATTTTTTTGGTTTTACTTGAATTTTGAAAACGCTTTTTTGCTGTTTTTCTCTTGACAAAAAAATATACAAATACTTACTTGATTTTTCATTTCGTTTAGTCTTAAATAGTAAGTATCCTATTTTGCGAGGAGGCGAAATAATCTATGCAATACCCAAAAGGAATGATTGATCGTTTAAACAACGATATCCAACATCACTTCCCTCATATTTTTCCTATACAACCCCATTATCAAATAACTCATCAAGGGGTATCGCGCCTCGTTATGCTTGACCGTTATGCCCAAAAAGATGTCAATAATAGCACCCTTGCTGTTGGTGACTTGGTCGTCTGTGTCGTCAAAGATGACCCAAAGTTCCCTTCCCGTGGAATTGGTACGATTGTTAGTATCGACGTAGCGAATCGTAAAGCCAGTATTTTACTCGAAGAAGAATTCAAAGGACAACTCGGTGAAGAAGAAGATGCCGAAAGTGGAATTATCGTCCGCAGTTTTTCTAATCTGGATAAACCACTCGAAATCTTCTATGAACAAATCGCTAAACGCGTTGGTTTTGCCCTCGCAAGTTCAGAAGATAATGAAACCAAACGCCAACATTATGGCGAACTATTTACCCATGAATTAACCAATATGAACATTGTTCCTGCCGGTCGTGTATTATACGGCGCCGGTAGTGAATCTCTGGTCACCTATTTTAACTGTTTTGTTATGCCATTTGTCAAAGACTCTCGGGGCGGTATCTCGGATCATCGTAAAGAAGTCATGGAAATCATGTCACGGGGTGGTGGAGTTGGAACCAATGGTTCGACTCTGCGTCCAAAAGGCGCGATTGCCAAGGGTGTCGGTGGTAAATCCAGTGGTGCCATTAGTTGGTTAAACGATATCGCTAACTTAACCAATCTTGTCGAACAAGGTGGTTCAAGACGCGGTGCCCAAATGATTATGCTTGCTGACTGGCATCCAGATATCATTGAATTTATCATCTCCAAGATGCAAAATCCTTTGATCATCGACTGGTTATCTAAGAATTCAAGTGATGAAGAAATTCGCACTCTCGCGAAAGATAAACTTAAATTTATTCCCCTAAAAGAAAATGAACGTAAGTTCTATGATGGGATTATTTCCTGTGAAGGACGTATCCCCGACAAAATTGTAGAAGAAGCTCGTAAGAAGTTACTCGAAGGTGGCCATAATGAAGTGGTAAACCCTGAATTCTTAGTCGGGGCCAATATTTCAGTGACCTTGACCAAAGAATTCATGGAAGCGATTGCCAAGAATAGTGATTATGCGCTTCGCTTCCCTGATCTTGATTCGTATACCAAGGAAGAAAAAGCCTATTACGATGCCCACTGGCATGAAGTGGGCGATGTACGTGAATGGGAAAAACTTGGTTTCAAGGTTAAAACCTATCGCACGATTAAAGCTAGTGCCCTTTGGGACTTAATTTGCTTCTGTGCGACCTATTCTGCTGAACCTGGTATCTTCTTTATTGATAATGCCAATGCGATGACCAATGCCATCGAATATAATCAAAAAGTAGTCGCTACCAACCCATGTGGTGAACAACCACTAGCGCCTTATTCGGTTTGTAACTTGGCCGCTTTAAATCTAGCGAACTTTGTCGATAAAAAACATGGGGTTGTCTTGTTTGATAAGTTAAGACAATCGGTTGCGACCGCGGTACGGTTACAAGACGATGTTATTGATTCCACCCCTTATTTCCTAGAAGCAAACAAAAAACAAGCGCTCGGCGAAAGACGGGTTGGCCTTGGGATTATGGGTTTACATGACCTTCTTATTTGGTGTGGTAAACGCTATGGATCAAAAGAAGGCAATGAACTGGTGGACAAAGTCTTTGAAACGATTGCCACCACCGCTTATGCTACTTCCATTGAACTCGCTAAAGAAAAAGGACCATTCCCTTTCTTTAAGGATGGCAAGAAATTTGTTCAAAGTGGTTTTATGCAAAAAATGCCACAATATATCCGTGATGGTGTCTTACAATATGGTATTCGTAACTCCCACTTATTAACCATTGCGCCAACGGGATCGACCGGAACAATGGTCGGAGTCTCCACCGGTCTTGAACCTTACTTCTCCTTTGTCTATTTCCGTTCAGGACGCCTTGGAAAGTTTATGGAAGTCAATGCCGAAATTGTGGAAGATTGGTTAACCTATCATCCAGAATATGTTGGCAAGAAACTACCAGACTTCTTTGTCTCTGCGATGGATCTATCTCCGGATGAACACGCGACAACCCAATGTGTCATTCAACGTTGGATTGACTCTTCGATTTCAAAGACCGTCAATGCACCAAAAGGCTTCAGCGTTAAAGATGTTCAAAAAGTCTATGAAAATCTTTATAAAGGTGGCGCTAAAGGTGGCACGGTCTATGTCGATGGTTCCCGCGATACTCAAGTATTAACCTTGGATAAGGTAACCAATGAAGTATCCGAACAACTCGACTTAGTTAAAGACTTTGGAATTGAAGTACCAAAACAAAAAGATGAAAAACCAACAACCGATATTCGCGCCGATCGCCTTGACCGCGAAATCGGAGTTGAAATCGGCGATATTTGCCCAATTTGTGGCGAAGGCATTGTCGAAGAAATCGGTGGCTGTAATACCTGCACCAACTGTAATGCGCAATTAAAGTGCGGTCTATAAAATAAACAAAAAGATGTTTCAATTAACGGAACATCTTTTTAGTAGGTGATTTGTTAGAACATCCCTATCGTATCAATTAGGTGATGTCGTATGATAATGAAACAAAAAATGAGTGCGCTTGTGATGCAAGTATTACAATATGACCTAATTGTCTTACAGATGATTCAACACCAACAATATGAATCGGCTCTTTTATTATTGCAAGAAGCCTTACATATCTATCACTATATTGATCAACAATTACCTTTGATTGAAGATCCTATATTTGCTCAGGAGTTAAAAGCAGCCATTACTCATAAAATATATACACTCGAAAACACAATAAAAAAACTAAATCAACGCTTAAAGTCGTTGCATTAATTTATGACTTTGCTATACTAGGAACAAGGAGAAAACCGATTATGAATAACACGATTCAAGAACTATTGCAACGTAAATCGACCCGGCTCTTCCTGGATCAAGAAATCAATGAAAGCGACAAGAAACTCATCTTGGAAGCGGCTATCCACGCTCCCACAGCAGGCAATATGCAACTTTACAGTATCCTTGATATTAGCGATCAAAATAAAAAAAATCAACTGGCTGATTTATGTGATCACCAACCCTTTATCGCCAAAGCGAAACTTGTCTTAGTTTTTGTAACCGATCCATTGCGCTATTATCGTAATTACAATCGCTTCGTTACAAAAGCCAAGAATGCAAAACCAAGTCT
>CAYOYG010000050.1:0-5670 GCA_964408135.1 uncultured Eubacteriales bacterium
ATTTAAAGATACCCGAACCAACAAAGACACCTTCGGCGCCTAATTGCATCATTAAGGCTGCATCGGCCGGAGTAGCAATCCCACCTGCCGCAAAATTGACAACCGGTAGTTTGCCTTTTTTGGCAACATAAGTAACAAGTTCGTAAGGAGCACCGTTTTCTTTGGCAAAACTCATTAGTTCTTCTTTTGGCATATTTGTAAGTTGACGAATCGAATCCATCATCGAGCGCATATGACGAACTGCTTCAACAACGTTACCTGTTCCTGCTTCCCCTTTAGTGCGAATCATCGCGGCACCTTCGGCAATTCTTCTTAAGGCTTCACCGATATTACGAGCCCCACAAACAAATGGTACTTGAAAATCGTGTTTATCAATATGATGTAAATCATCGGCGGGTGTTAATACTTCTGATTCATCAATATAGTCAATTCCAATCACTTCTAGAATTTGGGCTTCCGTAAAATGTCCGATTCGAACTTTCGCCATTACAGGTATCGTAACGGCTTTTTGAATTTCTTTAATCATCTTTGGGTCGGACATACGTGCGACACCACCATCTTTACGAATATCGGAAGGAACCCGTTCGAGTGCCATAACAGCAACCGCACCGGCTTCTTCCGCAATTTTGGCTTCTTCGGCATTGGTAACATCCATAATGACGCCACCTTTTAACATTTGAGCTAAATTTTTATTTAAATCTAATCTGGCCATAATTTCCCTCTTTTCAACGTTATGATTATAATACATTAAATATCTTTTGCAAAATCAAAATTGTAATAACTTGGTTTATTTTTCATAAAAAACGCGCCAACGCCACCCATTCCTAGGTGTGAAGCAAGAACCGAACCAATCCGGGTTACCATCACGCGACAGTCTCCAAGCATTTCGGTAACCATTTTGGCTAAATCAAGCGCAATTTGCTTATCGTCCGAATAACTAATACCGATGACTTGATGGGGAAATTCTTTGCAGGTTTCCACAATCATGGTGGCTAGATGTTGTAGATATCTGGTTGAACCACGGATGATTCGCAACATCTTGATTTTTCCTTCATTGACATACAACACTGGTTTTACACCGATAATGCGACCGGTAATGGCGACGGCTTTGTTGATCCGTCCACTTTTTGCTAACCAACTTAAATCATTAATTAAAAAACGATGTTCGACATGACCTGACATTTCTTCGGCGAGTTGAAGAACTTCTGCAAATGATTTCTTTTCTTCAATCATCGAAAGTAACTGTAAGGCAATGATACTAACCGCAACACTCCCGGATTGTGTATCGACAATCGCCATTTTGCGTTGTGGATATTGGGCTTGAAGTTCACCAATAATATTGGATACCATCGCATAGGTTCCTGACATCTCTTTCGAGAAACATAAGTAAATAAAATCATCCCCATTTTTCGCATATTTTTCAAATAAAGCATGCGCATCCCCGGGGCGAACTTGTGAGGTTTTTGGTACGATATCTTTTTTCATCGCAGTAAAGACTTCATCGGTGGTAATATCGACACCATCAAGAAAAGCCTTATCATCCAAAATGACACTTAATGGGAGAACAGCTACATCATATTTTTTTAAATATTTCTTCTCTAAATCACAGGTGCTGTCGATAACAATTTTAATCATTGATTTATCCTCGTTTCTTTCTAAATTATTACATCTTTATTTTAATACTTCTAAAACGTTTTAATCAACCAATAATTTTTCTAAATAGCGAGCAACTCCATCTTCTTCGTTAGAGAGTGTGACATTTTTAATCGAAGCTAGAACTTGTGGAATACTATTGGCCATAGCTACGCCGATATTTGCCTTCTCTAGCATTTCTAAATCACCAATATCATCACCGAAAGTAATGGTATCTTCGATTCGTCCTTTTGTATGTTCTAACAAAGCCAGTACGCCGTTCCATTTGCTGCAACCTTGGGGACTAATTCGATGCCAATCACCATTGACATATTGCGAATGTTCAAGATGATAATTCGCAACAAATTCTTTTACTTTTTCCGGATTTTTTGTTTGCAATACTATTTTGGCAGCTTCCATTGGGAATGGTTGTGTAAAATCAAAATAGATGGCATTTTGATTGTGATAATGTGGATCGGATGTAAAAAATCCTTTTTCATTATCCACACTGATATTTTGGACAACTGGGTGTAATTGTTGTAGCAATAAATTCACAATTGTCATAGGAATGGTTTGACTATAAATCTTGTTTCCCTTGGAATCACTAATCAACGCTCCCGCATTGGTAATCGCAAAGTCTGGTTGTAAATGGTCGACATATTGTTGACTATAGGCTAAACTACGGGCGGTATTGATGACTAAAACATGCCCTTTTGCTTGCAATGATTTTAAGACATTCCATGTATAGTCACTGATCTTTTTTTGTTTATTGAGTAAGGTATCGTCTAAATCAAAAATGATGTATTTCATAGAGTAATCTTCCTTGCTTGTAATACTAAAAACAATGGAAATTCTTTTCGTGCTTTATCTAAAGCCAACGATTTAACGCCTTCTTGTTCTTTTTTATGGGAAACTAACTCATCGATATGTTCTACGAAGAGATGTTGATTCCCTAAGGTATTAATGTAAGCTTGTAGTGGTCGGTGAAAATGAGTGGTACTAGCTGAACCTTTTCCGTTTGCTTGTTGACCAGGATTCGCTGTTATCTCAATATTTTGACTCGTTAAGTAGGACCACATAACACGTTCTTGACGTTTGTCTTTGTCATTCCATTGCCAATCACTGTTCTTAGGAATACGAAAACTTGGGTGCATCATAACGACAAATAATTGACCATTTGGTTTTAATACTTTATAGACCGCTTGCCAGACGGGTGTTAAATACGCCATATTTTGAATGGAAAGAACAATGGTTACATAATCGTACGATTCTTGATTTAAAAATGGTTGGAGATTGTTATTTGCATCAACTAGTTTCGTAGCATCCGCAACAAAATAACGACAATTCGATCGATTTTCATTGCGTTGGCTGGCTAAATCAATCATGGTTTGTGAATAATCGATTCCATCCACTTTTGCCCCTAAATCCGCAAGTTGACGACATAGTACTCCTTGACCACAACCAATATCGAGAATGGTTTTCCCTTGCAAACCTTTTTTGTCGCTATTAATTTGGCGTAGTAAAGTTGGAAAAATGACGTTTTGATGGTATTCACTACCATCTTGACCAATCATCTCATCATACCAAGCGGCGACATCGCCCCAATGGGTTTTTTGATTCTTCAGCATTAATATACCTCCTTGTAAAAAAATTGTTATCTTTCAACAACAATTCTTTCAATGTTATCCCGTACTTCCCCATCCATTTGTAATTTGACAGGTCGGTTCGTAATGATTTCAATCTTCTTCGCTTTAAAAAAGGCTAAACCACGTTTTTGATGTTTAATATGTTGTCCCTTGTATATACTTGGAAATAATGTGATTAATTGAAAACGACTCATTTTATAGGCGACCATCACTTCAAGCCACTCATCTTCTCGAATCGCATCCGGTGCAAACAGCATGCCGCCCCCTTGGTATTTGCCATGCATAATGGAAGTCAACCACACGCGTTTAAAAGTATGCTTTGTTCCATCAATAATCATTTCACAATCAAATGGTTTGTAGGTTAAAAAGGAAATAATGGCATTGATTCCATAGGCGATTGAACTATCATTGCGACTATTGTTGACACGTGAACAAACTTCCGCATCCACCCCAAGTCCACAACCATTGACGAAGAGTTCTTCACCACCACGGTGAGTTAATTTGGGGAGATTACGAATGTGCTCATTTATTTTTGGCATCCCATCATGAATGCCGATATTGCGAAAGAAATCATTGCCTGTCCCTGCACCATAGGCGAATAACTCTTGGCTAAATTCCTTGTCTTTTAAAAAGTTAGCTACATAATGGATAGTTCCATCTCCACCAACAAAAATGACTTTATCATCCTTCGAAAGCTGGCTGATAAAATTACTGATATTATTCATTTCGACAATATTATATGCTACAAAACTTTGATTTTGACTGGTCAAATTCTCTTGAAGTTTTTTGATTTTCTTTTGATTTTTTCCGCTTTTAGAAAGGGGATTATACAAAATGTAATACATACTATCACCAACCGAATTGATTATATCATATTTTAAAAGGCAATAACAATAAAAACCAAAGTATGCTATGATGGGAGTGGAGGGATGATATATGTTCTATTTTTCAACCTATCAAAGCCCGTTGGGTAATATCAATATTTATGTAGAAGATGATTATTTAATTGAAGTGGAGATTTATCAACCCAACACCAATCCACTCTATAAAAAAGCCGAAACACCATTAATCCGAGAAGTCAAAAAACAATTGGACGAATATTTTTCTCATCGTCGCAAACAATTTGATCTCCCAATCAAATTCAATGGAACTCCTTTCCAACTACGAGTTTGGCAAGAATTAGCAAAGATTCCTTATGGTGAAACTATTTCTTATAAGGAGCTAGCATCGCGGATTGGTTCTCCTAAAGCTTGTCGCGCGGTCGGAGGAGCCAATAATAAAAATAAAATTGGCATCATTATCCCATGCCATCGTGTAATTGGGGCGGATGGTTCTTTAGTTGGATATGCAGGTGGTGTCCATTTGAAACAGCAACTGCTCGCGATAGAAAAGAAACAATAATTCTATATTTTTTGCTCAATCTTACTCTTTTTACATTCTTTTTTTGATATTTTACACATTTAATCAATATTTATTTATTTTAGTAGTATTCTCTAAAACAAAGTGTTATACTACTTCGGCATATGCATCAGGATTAGTATGTTAAATCCATAAATAATCATGATCAAGAGGAGGAAACATATGAAAACGATAGCTGAATTAGAAAAAATATTACAAGGGGGAGAACTAAGTGAGTTTGAAGAAACAGTCACGAAGTATCTTGCCAAACTCAATGAAGGTAGTGAACAAGAAGTAACCTTGCTTCAATTAGCCGCTGCCTTACTTAAAGGTAGTGCTAAAGACGACTGGAAGAAAGAAAAAGTTAGTTTCTCATCCAAACCTGGAGTTAAGTACCAACGTTTCTTCATTAACTTAGGTGAAAAAGACCGGGCCAGTAAAAGTGATATTATGGATTTAATTATTGGGAAGGTTGAAGGCCTAACCAAAGAAGATTTCGCTGATGTCTATACACTCGAAGTATTCTCATTCTTTGAAGCCCCACTTGACTTTGCGGAAGCCATTATGACCAATATCAATGGTGTTGATTATAAAGATCGTGAAGTTCATGTTGAATTGTCGGAAAAGAAAGATCGTAAACCTGGTGGTTCACGTGGTCGTTCCTTTGGCGGTGACAGAGGTCGCTCCTTCGGTGGTGACAGAGGTCGTTCCTTTGGTGGAGACAGAGGTCGTTCCTTTGGTGGCGGTGATAGAGATCGTTCCCGTTCTTCTGAAGGCGGCGAAAGTAGTCGTTCTCGTTCATTCGAAGGTGGCGGTGATAGAGATCGTTCCCGTTCTTCTGAAGGCGGCGAAAGAAGTCGTTCCCGCTCATTCGATGGCGGCGATAGAGATCGTTCTCGCTCATTTGAAGGTGGCGAAAGAAGTCGTTCCCGTTCATTCGAAGGTGGCGAAAGAAGTCGTTCCCGTTCATTCGAAGGTGGCGAAAGAAGTCGTT
>CAYOYG010000050.1:5770-6495 GCA_964408135.1 uncultured Eubacteriales bacterium
CCCGTTCATTCGATAGCAGTGAACGTAGTGAAAAACCAAGAGAAAATTACTTTAACAAAAGTTACGAATCATCCAATGATTCACCAAAAGCGCGTTTCTTACGCGAAAATAAAAATAAGGAATAACCCTTATTTTTTTTTGCCTTAATAATCCTCTGCTAACAAAGAAAATAAAACATCATCATGTAATATGTTTCGATAACCAACCACGGCTTTCCGTAATAAGCCTTCTTGGACAAAACCTAGTTTTTTTAGCAAACCAAGCGATGCATCGTTATCGGCAAAAACACGGGCAGAAACTAATTGATAATGATCTTGATTAAATAAACGACTAAGCACCTGAGTTAATGCCTCAAACATATAGCCTTTTTTTACATATTTTTCGTGTAAATAGTAAGAAATTGAGATGGCATGAACCCCATAGCGCAGTTCATCTTTGGACAAAGTTATTTCTCCAATCACTTTATTGGAATCTTTCAATTCTAAATAATACACGGATTCATCGGTCGAATTTTTAATTACTAAATCTTTGACTTGTTCCATTGTTTTAAAAGACATCATGTTGTATTTTAAAACATGGTCACTGGATAGCATCTCATAGATATCATTCACATCATTTACTCGAGCATGCCGCAAGATTAATCGTGTGGTTTCCATCGAGATTACCTCCTAAAAAAATGGAGCAAGTGACGGGAATCGAACCCGCGTATTTAGCTTGGGAAGCTA
>CAYOYG010000051.1:0-6488 GCA_964408135.1 uncultured Eubacteriales bacterium
TACCCAGGTCTCTCAACCAGCGATAACTTGTATTCCTTCGAAATGTTTGATTACTACCTAGCCCAATATCCAAGTCTCCAACTTTCCACTGGCATTGCTTCCATCATTCAAAACTATATTGATTTAAAACGTAGTTATTATAGTGAAGCCATTGAAAGCGCCATTGAAAATAACTGGAAAACCTACTTTAGACAAGTTGCATCTAACCAAGAATTTAGATCAATTGTCTATGGTGGATAGAAAGGGGGAAAAGCACATGAAATTTAGTAAAAAACACATCGCATTGTTGATGTCCTTAGCTCTCCTCTCTGGTTGTACTACCTCTTCGATTAAAGTTACTGATGGTAAGAATGCTGTCATAACTGGTACGAATTCGTCCGTAACTGCAACCACACTTCAAAGTCTCTATAACAAACTTTATACCCAAAATGGTACTCTACAAGCTTCGAGAGAAATTATTGATCAAGTGGCTCAACTTGTCTTAACCGAAGCCTTTGGTTCAAGCGTCAACGCAGAAGCCAAGGTCGCTGAACGAGTCAAGGAATTCTTTGATACCTATTATACTTCAACCTACAAAGTAGATGGATACTTTGATGAAAACTTACTTGTCACTGATTTGCGTAAACAAGGTTACAACATCACCGGCAATAACCGCTTTATTGAAACCTATAGTGATATCTCGAATCCAAACTATAAGTACGAAAAATTAAAGGACAATCTTCAAGCCGATTACAGCGATTTAATTGCTCGTAAGTTTAATTATGATGCTCGTCTACAACTACTTAACGAACAATATATCTTGTCGCAAAAGGCATCACACTTCTCCAGCACCCGTATTCGGAAAGTCGAATATGTCGCTCTTCCAACTACCGGAGTGGATAGTGATGATACGACCTTACTTGCCCAATATGAAGCCAAGTTGAATCAATACATCTCTACCGATGATTATGATTCATTCAAAGCACTAGTCGTTGAAATTGAATCTATTTATAACGAATACAAATTAAAGAAGTTGGCGGAAGATTTTGCCATCATCAACTACAAAGCACAAGCTATGACGTTAATGGATAAAACCTATGCGGGTAATGATCCTTATGATTATTTAGCCAAATCGTATGAATATGATTATATGAATAAATATATCAACATCTACGACTCAGCAAAACGCTACAAACAAGTTCCAACCTTCACCTGTACGCCAAACTGTGTTGTAACGGTTGCTTATGTTGAAGACATTCTTGGAAACTATGAAAGTACAGATGGTGTTACATTCAACGCTGTTACTCCGTATTTATCCAGTGAAGTCGATGCCGTTAAATCAAAAATCACTTCTTATTCCAGTTCAGGAACTCAATCCATCTATGTTGGCTATGAAACAAGACAACTAAATATCATGAATTCAAAGTACTATACTGAAAAAGTTGGTCTTAATACAACCTCCTTTGGTACAACGATTACAACCGATATTGATACTCAAGTATTTAAAACTTGGGGCGATGTCAAACTCGCAACTGTCTCGATTGGTGGAACTGATTATCCAACTCAATTCTTGGATTTCTCAGGAACTAACAAAGCAATCTTTAAAAACAATGGTACTTACTACATTGTAAAAGTTACCAACATTAATGCTGACTCAGATGCTGCCTTAAAAGCAGAAGGTGCAAAATCCCTTGCTACCATTTCTGCCAACGTAAAAGATGCATTGAAGTACTACTTCGGTGAATACAATTTATCGATTCACGAAGAAGATTTATACACGTATCTAAATACAAATTACGGCTATACGATTGATTAATAAAAAGGGCCTTGTGCCCTTTTTCATTAGAAAGGAATGAGTAGAATGGAAAACTGCCTATTTTGTCGCATCATTAAAGGAGAGATTCCGTGTTATCGTGTTTATGAAGATGAAGATATAATCGCATTCCTAGATATTGCACAGTCTACGCTTGGCCATACCCTAATCGTCCCAAAAAAGCATGCGGAAAACTTGCTCGATGTTGATCCTACCCTGTTGCAAAAAGCGATTGTAGTCGCACAAAAAGTCGCACAAAAACAAATGCAAACTCTTCCCCGTATTCAAGGAATCAATTTACTTAATAATTGTAACCCGGTTTCTGGGCAGATCATTATGCACTTTCACATCCATGTCCTTCCTCGATACGAAAAAGGTGAAATGGTGATTGAAAGTCGCAATCCACAAAAATTAAGTAAAGACCAATTTCTCGAACTACAACATTTGATTGCCATAAAATAAAAAAAGTAGGTATTTTGAATCTGTAAAGACTTCGTAGATACATAAAAAAGTTTAAGTGTAACCAAGCTCAGTTCGATATTGAATTGGGCTTTTGTATTTTAAAGATTGAAATTTTCTTACATTATTATAGTATTTAATATATTTGTTTATCGTTTCGAATATATTTTGACTGTGTTGCAGATTAAAGTCAGCGTTTAATTCTTCTTTAATCCATCCATTCATTGATTCTATAACTGGATTATCCGTCGGTGTTTCTCTTCTAGACATGGACCGAATTATGTTATAATCTTGATGAACATTACTGTATGTTCGCGAGGCATATATGACACCTTGATCAGAGTGCAAAATCGTACCAAGGTTCTTATATCCTCTTTTTTTAATGACTTTCAGCATTTTCTTCAATGTATTTATATGGCTTGATTTACTGGCTCCGTGCTTGCTTGAACACAAGTCGTAGGCGATGATTTCTTTATTGAATACATCTAAATACAAGGTTAAATCGTAAGCTGCCCCATTATTGTAAAACATGGTTGTATCTGTTATTACTTTTTCTAATGGTCTGGATGTTGACCAATCATTGCAAACCACATTTTGATACGTAATATGTTCCCGTTGATCAATCTTCACCCAGGTTTTCCTTGTTTTCGATTTTATATTGTTTTGTTTACAAATCTTGTGGACAAGATTGTCAGAGTACTGTAACTCTGTAGTTTCTCGTATAAAATTGGCGGTTTGTCTATATCCCCAAGCCGTGTGACCCTTTCTTGCATCAATCACGAGATTGTGTAAAAAAAACTCTGTCCTGCTCATAACGATTTAATTGACCTTTTCGATGGAGCCACTTATAGTATCCACTTTCCGATGTTTTCATATGTGCACATAACGATTTGATGTTATATTGGCAAGAAAGAAACTCGATGATTTCATACTCAAAGTGAATCAATTTTTTCTTACCTTTATCACATCCTTTTCTGTATAACTTTTTTTAATCTTTCAATCTCAATATCTCTTTTCATTATTTCCAGTTTCAACCGTTCATTTTCACTTAGTTTTTTTGATGTATGTAATGCGGCTATTGGATTGCCCGGTTTTCGCTTGTTTTCTAATCCGTTTATTCCATTTTCTCGATACATTTTTAACCACTTGGATAATTGACCATCAACCACCCCATATTTCTTAATTACTTCATTCCACGTCAATAAGTTTTCCTCATAATCTTTAACAACTTCATACTTTGATTCTTTGCTCCAACATCGATTTGTCCCACCTTTTGGTCTTCCCATATTATCACTCCCTTATTTGATTATAACAAAAAGATGTTCGTGACACTTTTTTATGTGTCTACAAACATCTTACTCTTTCATATTTCCTACTTTTTTGTTTTATAGAAGCTTCGACCTTCTAGTGCCATAATCCGTGCGGTAAATTCGCCTTCTTTGACTTCGCTAAGAGCCTTATCCATCATATTGATTCTTGCATCAAGATTATCGATGATACTGAGAACTTCCGCTTCTTTTATCAGTGGTGGCACTGGGGAACCGAATTCTTGCTGTCCATGATGGGAGAGAACTAAGTGTTGTAAAATACTGCATTTTTCTTCACTTACATCCAGGGTACGACAGATCTCTTGAAGACTGCTTGACATAATGGAAATATGACCAAGTAATTTACCACGCGTCGAGTATTTAAAAACAACCGGACCACTCAATTCAATTAATTTTCCTAAATCGTGTAAAATGGTTCCTGCATATAAATAGTCTTTATTTAAGGAAGGATAGATTTTGCTAATGGCCGACATGCATTCTAGCATGGTTACGATATGGTGTAATAATCCTGAAGCATACTCATGGTGATTTTTACTTGCGGCTGGGTAGGTCAGGATTTTATTATAATCACGGCGCAAAACTTCTTCAATTACCTTTTTGATATCGCGATCTTCGACTTCCATTAAAAATCCTAGTAATTTTTTACTTAAGATATTTTGTGGTACTGGAGCACTTGGAATAAAATTCGTGACAACGACTTCATCTTCATTCACTTTTTTTGCTTTCAATACTTTTAATTGAAAGGTATTTTTATATTTAATAACATCAACTTCAGCGCTGACAATATTTCCAACAACAAAGGTGTCTTCATCGCCTTCGCTGATTTCCCATTTACGTGCTTCAATCGCCCCACTGGCATCTTGAAACGTTAAATTAAAGTAAGGGGCTCCCGCATTGGTTGATCCTTTTGTCGCGTTTATAACTAGAAACTCGGCGGTGATTCGTTCATTCTCTTTGAAGTCTTTAATCATGTGCATCTTCCCACTTTCTCTTTTTGTTGATTCTATTATACGATAATGACCTAAGCAGAATCTACTATCATTGTATTAGAAATCATCCACGACAAATTTTGATTCACGTAAAATCTGTTGAATTAACTCATCACTATAGCCACAATAAAGCAGTTTTTGAATGAGTCCTCGTTTACGTTTTTCATTTGATTTTTGTTTTTGTTTCAAATATTTTTGTGCCACAAGTTGGGCTTGTTTATACTCTAAATCACGATAGGTATTATCAAATAAATTATCAATTGCTTCTTTGGCAAAACCTTTGATTTCTAAATAATTAATAATTTTGCGATATCCATAATTTTTTGATAATAAACCTTGGATATGTTCTTGCAAATAACGTTCATCATTGATTAACCCATTTTTCTGATATGGTGCAATCAGTTCTTGAATTCGCTGTGGTTCAAGTGAATAGTGATCTTGGATTAAGTGAATTAGTTCATAGGAGGTTATATCTTTGCGTGCAAGGATGCGATTAATATATTGTTTAATCCCATACTCTGTCTTTGCTTGCAATAATTCATCATAATTTTCTTGGGTAATAACCCGACCCATTTGAAGATTATAGTCATAAAAAATAATGGTTGGTATTTCAATCCAAACATCATTATCAAAATGGACACAGGTCATTTGTTCTTTGTATTCAATCGCAATTATTTTATACATTGGTTTTTTCTTCATTCTCGTTGGTCTTTTTTATGCCATAGAAGCGTTCCTTGTATTCATCATTAATTTCAACAAACATCTGTGTTTTACGTTTGTGATTAAAAGATAAAACAACGATTAACCCAATCAGGAATGGATAATAGAATGTGATAGAGCGCCAGATAAGCATCCCACTGCTTGCCAGTAATTCAGTTCCAAAGAAAGCAGAAAATAAAAGCATAAATACTGCTTCTGCACCACCACTTGCACCAGGAAGTGGGATAAACATAATAATTAAGAATACATAAGACGCTAACACGATTGCGGTTCCAATATCAGGAAGAATTAAGTGGACTCCCAAGGCAATCGCAACAATAAATGGACAAATAAAGACGAATGTTAAGCGTAAAAATATCATTAAACAAGCAATTAAAAATGGTTTTAAATTACCCCGAATATCAGCAAGTTCTTTTCGATACATATCAATCTTAATGTTGATATTGTCAATCGCCTTGTTGACATCCTTAATCATCTTCATTTTGCCTAATATCCGCACAATAAAATGAGTAAAACGATTGATGGCTTTCGAATAACTTAAAAAGATGATTCCACCTAGACCAATGAAATGGGTTAAAAAGCCAAAAGCAGCTAACCAAAGAAAACCAATTTTTAAGCCAAAAATATTTAAGGCATTTAGTGATCCGGAAAAATCTTTATATTTAAAGGCAATCGTAAAGCCACAATACAAAACAAGGACTAGTTCACGGGCAATAAATTCCATCACTAAGATACTGCTACCATTCTCAACTTTTATATCTTGCTTTTCAAAGGCATAGGCTTGCGCGAATTGCCCCCCAGTTGCCGATGGTGTTATGTAACTAAAAAAGTGCCCAATAAAGGAATTTTGAAGCGCTTCTTTAAAAGAATAGTCCGGCCGATATTTGCGCGCAAAAACCACATAAATCAATGCATCAAAAATAAAAACAATGCTTTGAAATCCAAAGGCAATCAAAATAATCAGCCAATTTGCTTGTTTGATCGTTGATATAATTCCATAAAAATCATCCTTAAGGAAGTAAATAACAATACCAACGGAAGCCAAAATTAGGACTAATATGTTTATTAAGTTTTTGCTTTTTTTCTTCATAATAATCTCCCGTCCAAAATGATACACCATTAATATAATTTATTTATGAAAAAATTACAATCAATATCGTTTTTTCGGTGTTTTTTTACTTGAATGAATAGACATAAACG
>CAYOYG010000052.1:0-6441 GCA_964408135.1 uncultured Eubacteriales bacterium
CAGATATCCATTTTGGCGAATACAAACCATGACCCCAACCTTTTTCTTCTTCATGATAAAGTTGTAGGTACTTACCAATGTATCCGTCTTCACAAAATAATACGTCTTTTTCGATTAAATACTTCTCTGTGAGCCGCTTGATGACCGGATCACCTTGCAGCAACCAATCTATGATTTTCATAATTTTTATTTTAACATCAATAATAGACTTATAGCCATAACCGCCATACCAGCGATTAAACCATAGATGGAAAGATGATGTTCTCCATATTCTTTCGCGGCAGGAAGTAGTTCATCGACGGAGATAAACACCATGATTCCTGCCACCGAAGCAAAAATAAAACCAAATACGGCTGGTGAAAGTAAGTTCCTTAATACGAAGAAAGCAACAATAGCGCCTAAAGGTTCAGCGACGCCTGATAAGAAAGAATAAAGAAATGCTTTCTTTCGATTACCCGTTGCATAAAATACAGGTACGGATACAGCGACGCCTTCTGGAATATTATGAATCGCAATCGCAACGGC
Organism: uncultured Eubacteriales bacterium; assembly: GCA_964408135.1. Lineage (GTDB taxonomy): Bacteria > Bacillota_I > Bacilli_A > RFN20 > UBA1709 > CAYOYG01. Next base: position 526 of record CAYOYG010000052.1, read on the forward strand.
AATAGCAATCCCTAATGAAGGATTGTTTAAGGTTGCTGTAAAGGTGGCAATTCCTTCGGGAAAATTATGGATAGCGATGGCAAGTGCCGTAAAAATACCCATGCGCATAAGTTTATTTTGGTGGTGCTTGCTCTTCCCATCCATTTCTTCCACAGTGTGGGCTTCGTGAGGATTGTTGGCTTGGGGCAAAAGTTTATCGATAATCATGATGACTAAGATTCCCGCAAAAAATCCAGCAACGGTAATCCAAGAGCCCTTGATGAGACCTAAAGCGCCCACCAAAGCGACACGGGCTTTTACCATTATTTCAATGGTTGAAACATAAATCATAACTCCCGCTGAAAAGCCAAGGGCAACCGAAAGAAAACGGGTATTGGTTCGCTTGGTGAAAAAGGCGAGTGCGCTGCCAATTCCAGTCGATAGACCAGCAAATAATGTAAGACCAAAAGCAAGTAAAATGGTATGTGTATCAAAATTCATAAATGATTTCCGCCTTTTAATTTACTATTATTTTATCATCGAGTTATGGGATAATCAATTAAATCACCCAAGACCATTATTCATCCTAATCGATATTTTATTCTTGTATCCGCTGTATTTATGACTGCTTTTTCTTGGCTATAATAAGAGCTTCAATTTGTAACTCATCCATAGGTCGGTAATAGTAATATCCTTGGACATATTGACATTTGGTTGTTTTTAATAACGCGACCTGGCTTTCTCTTTCGATACCTTCAGCTAATGTATTAAATCCAAGTAGCTCACATAAATAAATGAGGGTATTAAATATTTCCATTTTGCCTTCATGGAGATATTTATCCACAAAGGATTTATCAAACTTGACTTCATCAACTTGGAATTGGGTCAAGTAATTGATACCCGCTTGACCCGAACCGAAATCATCAATCGCTATTTTTAAGCCCATCTTCCGCATTCTGGTTAGAATGACAATAACATGGCTGGCTCGCTCAATGACGGCGCTTTCTGTAATTTCAATCGCTAATAGTGAAGGTGGAACATCTTCTTCTTTTAAAGTAGAGGCAATAAAATCGATTAAGTGATCATCATCTAATTGTTTGGATGAAAAATTAACCGATACTTGGATATCTTGATGCAGATTCTTACGCCATTCTCCAATTTGGTGAATTACTTTTCGCAAGACAATTTGACCAATTGCCCCGATTAATCCAGCCTGTTCCGCTATTGGAACAAATCGAGCAGGTGAAAGTGACGAATTTTTAAGCCGTAATAAGGCTTCATAAGATACTATCTCTTCACTATGTAAATCCACAATCGGTTGATAAACCATATAGAATCCTTCTTCTTTGATGGCAATTTTCAATTGATTAGCAATACGAGCATTTTCCTCAATAATCTCATCCATTTTTGGTTCATAATAGGCATGAGATTGATCCGCTGTCTTCTTAACAAAATACATCGCTATATCCGCTTTGCGAACCAATTCTTCTGCACTAGTAGCATCCTCAGGAAAGAGACTGATTCCTAAACTGTAACCAATAATATAGGGTTGATTATCCACATAGATACTATGATTGAAAATAGAACGAAGATGGGTAACAAAACTCTGTAAATCTTCGCTATTTTGATAATAATGCATCATTAAAAATTCATCGCGACCATACCGAGCAGCGAAATCTTGACTCCCCACCAGATCTTGTAGTTGTTTCGCGACAGCCAGTAATAGTTTATCACCAAAAGAGTGACCTTTCGTATCGTTATAGGCTTTAAAATCATCTAAGTCTATATACAAAACAGCTAATCGTTGATTTTTTTCTATTGCGGTTTTTAATACATCGAAAAAAGCAAAACGATTTGGCAAGTTTGTTAAATAGTCAAAATAGGCAAGATGCGATAACTCGGCATTTAATTCTTGATTTTTACGATAGCTCGATTGAATTTTTTCCGTCAGATTATTGATTGTGTCATAAATCCCAGAAACCGGATTATTCTCACCCGGTTTATCGATGACATGAATATTGTTAATATCAATTCCGGTTATTTTTTTATTTAATTGGCGGAGTGGATTAATAACTTGTGTGATTTGGAATAACACATAGACAAAGATTAGGCTGATGGTAGTAATTATAAAGAACAAAGTTATAAAGGATTGCATGGATAAGAAGGCGACTCTTGAATAACCAACCGCCAACAACCCTACAATTTGGTTTTCATAATAAATAGGGGTCACAATCTCCAAGACCACTTGATTGATTTTCGGATACAACCAATGAGTAGCAATACTTCCTTCTTGGAATGCACGTATATAATCTGCATCACCTGTATAATCGATTCCACGATCTTCTAAATCGGTATCAGCAATCGCAATAAAATTGGTATCGATAACAAGGGCGTATAAGATTGATTCTTGTTCAGCGAAAAATTCATTGATTTGGGCTTGATAATCATAGGCAACAATTTGATTCATGATAGCATCGGCCTCAATGCCTACTTGTACAAAATAACCATCATTGGCCCGGAGATAGATAAATTTATAAAATTGATCTTCATCGGTACTTTTACGTATATCTTCAATGTATTGATCAAGACCGCTCAGCATAAAAGTATGAATAGGATCACCAACTTTTGCTTGCCAGCCAACATATTCATTATTCGCATCATAGAGGATGGTTCCGGTTGTATCATACCAATAAATATCTGTCACTGAGGAAACCTCGGTTAAATAATGTAAATAGTTATTGTCGATAATCGTCCGATTCTGCAGGACAATATTACCAATCGTCAACATTTCACTATCGATATTATGGATAATTTCATGCTTTGCTTCTTGACCTTCGGTAAGTCTAGTGGCTAATACTTCGGTAATTACTATGGTGTTGGTGTGGATGGAATCTTCATAGCGTGACACAAAAAAACGAAACGCGATAAACTCACCAATAATGAGCAATCCGATGATAAAAAGCATTGAATAAACAATAATTCGTCGTAAATTGACGGGTTGTTTTTTTTCCATACTTACCTCTCAAGTTAAAAATCAACAAGAAAAAGATTTCACTTCGACTATTTATATTATAATATAAAAGGATGAACCTGACAAATCGCAAAATAATAATTAGCGTCCACTGGCCCCGTAATTACTTAAAACCCGAGCACTTGGATCTTGAACTTTACAGCCTGGCCATTTTTTGTTTGGCATCCAAAAAGCAGGGATTAAATGAGCATGATGGGGATAATGTTTTTCAAAGAGATCCCGATACCAAAGTGATTCCTTGGTAAATGGTGAATTGATTGGGTACTTAACTTTAGCCTGTTTAACATCCTCTTCACTATAGAGAGTATCGGCATGAGCTTTAAGTAAATCCACCATCGAATGACCCACTGCATCGGAAAAAGCCGCCTTTTCGCGATATAATATTTCATCGGGTAAATACGAACCGATAAACGCGCGGCGAAGTAGATATTTTCCCATTTTATTGTGATTCATTTTCTTTTGTGGATCAAGGCTTAAAACATAACGAACAAAGTCCAGATCAGCAAAAGGAACTCTGGCTTCCAGCGAATGACTAGAAATACAGCGGTCCGCCCGTAATACATCGTATTGATAGAGTTCACGGATTCGTTTTTGGCTTTCTTGTTGAAAAGCAAGAGCACTAGGAGCAAAATCGGTATATTTATAACCAAAGAGTTCGTCACTCACTTCGCCAGTTAATAAAACACGAATATCGGTTTTTTGTTGAATGTATCGGCATAATAAATACATCCCAATCGAAGCACGAATGGTGGTAATATCATAGCTTTCTAAAGCAACAATGACTTCTTCGACAACATCAATCACATCTCTTTCATCCATGATTACTTCATGATGATTACTACGAATGTGATTTGCAACGATGCGTGCATATTTTAAGTCAATGGCATCTTTGCGCATGCCGATTGCAAAAGTCGTAATTGGTTTTTCACAAATACGTTGACCTAAGGCACAGACAAGCGATGAATCAAGACCACCGCTTAACAAAAAACCTACTTTACGATCCGATACCAGTCTTTTTTGAACCGCTTTGGTCAATAAGGTATTAATTTGTTCATCGATTTGTTGAGGAGTATCTTGGCGATATAAATTTACTTCATGGATCCGATGATAATGTCTGAATCGCTTACCATCGTAATAACTGCCGATGGGAAACGGTTTGACAACCGGACAAAAATCAATTAACGCTTTCGCTTCACTGGCAAAACAAATTTGACCATCACTGTGCGCATAGCCATAGAATAATGGTCGAATCCCAAGGGGATCACGAGCCGCAATCAGGCGCTTTGCCTTGTGATCATAAAGGACAAGCACAAATTCGGCATCCAGAAACTTAAACATTTCAAGACCATATTCTTGATAAAGAGGTAATAACACTTCACAATCACTGCCACTATGAAAGGTATAGCCTTTTTGGATTAAATTTTCTTTGATTTTTTCATAGCCATAGATTTCGCCGTTGCAAACTAAAAGATTGTGTTGGTATTCAAATGGTTGCATACCACTCGCCTCTAATCCCATAATTGCCAAGCGTTGAAATCCGAAAAAATACTCAAAACTTGTCATAATTCGTGAATCATCGGGACCACGAAATTGAATTTTCTTGAAACTATGTTCAAAACATTCTAATCCAATCGACTTACGAGCTACTAATATTCCACACATGTTTATTTCCTCCCCATTGTCAAAATAAAAAAAGTCAAAAGTCCTGGTAAGGACGAATGACTCCGTGGTGCCACCTTATTTATCAATCAAGGGATTGATCGCTCATTGGTTCGATAAAACCTAGAAAATATAACGGTTTCCTCCCGGCTTACTCTACTTGATTCTGTAAGCAACTCCTAGATGTTATTCTCTATCGCCATCCTGTTAATTTTCCACTGTCATTAACTCACTGTAAGTTGGAAAGATAGATACTTCTTCTAATCAATGTTTTTGATTGGTTTGAATTATAGCATGGGTCTAGACATTCTGTCAAATTACTTTTTATAAACCACACGAAACTCTTCAAATACAACGAGCATATCTTCATCAAATTTATACCCCAATTCAGCTCCTTCTTGGGTGAAAAATCGCCGATGATTCTCTTGCCATGACGCTAAATTATCATCTTCGCCTTCTCTTCGACAAAGTTCAAACGTCATCGCCCGAAATGGTAGAATTGTAACCTTAGTATTTTGAATAACACAATGAGGATGACCAGCATAATCAATTAATACATTATAATCATTTACTTGTGGTATCGTTTGATTTAGTTTAGCAAAGCTTACGTAGCTACTGGCAGTGGCTTTTTTCTGGCCGGATAAAACCAAAGCCAGTAGTTCATTTGCATTTTTTTCATCCAAGCAAAAATGGTAGGCACTAAAATATCTTGTTCCTTCTTCTAAATGATACTGCTGAATAAACGCTTGCCAGAAGGTCTCGACTTCCTGTTGAATGGCTTCCATATCATTCCCTTTTTGATTGTTCGTTTTCATCGTAACGAAAACGGACAATCGCTTGAATCACATCTTTTGGTAATTCTTGGTGTAAAGGAAATTGAATGGTTCCTTTAGAAAATGTATAGTCTTGATTTAGCGTTTGATAAAAAACCACTCCACTTGCTCCTGGATATAAACCAATGTGATGTTGATGCAGTGCAAAATGAACAAGGTTCCCGTGCCAATAAAAGGTTGGCATTTGCCAGCTAATTTTTTCACTTGCTTGTGGACAAGCTTCTTTAATAATATGATACATCTCCCATAATTTAGATTGTCTTTCCGCGTCAAATTGTTCGATATATTCTTGGATGGTATTCATATTTTTTACCTCCTAGATTATGAATTAAAGGCATCATCACATTGAATCATTCCTTGAACATCTTTTAAACTACCCTGAATTAATTCAACCACCATAAAAACATCATCTGG
>CAYOYG010000053.1:0-6334 GCA_964408135.1 uncultured Eubacteriales bacterium
TAAGTGATGAGTAAAGATAAGAACGATTAAAGACAATTATTTTAATATAGTCTTGTCCACTTTGTAAATCAAGGGTAAATTTTTGAAACCCAGTATGAAAGCGAAGAAAGTTACCTTTACCAAGAAGGGTGCCCTTAATAACAACCCGCTTATCGTGATGTTCTAGATCAAGAGGAGACAAAGTAAAATCATCATAACGACTCGGTAGGTAATTGACAATCGAAAAAGAAGAATCCAATTTCAATTGAGTAAGAATTTGTATTCTTTTTGGCGTCAATTTAAAACCGACATCCATTTTAATACCCTCCTTTTACCAGAACAAAAAAGGGGTAATCCCCTCTTTATTCAACACCAATAATATACGAATATACCGGTTGGCCACCATTGTATACTTCGACTTCAATCGAATATTCATTTTCGATGTATTCGGCTAATCCTTTCGCTTGTTCTTTTGTGATTTCATCCCCATAAATTAAAGTAATTATAGCAGAATCTTCACTAATCATTTTCTCCAACAATTTTTTTGTTGTGCCATTGACATCGCTTTCAGAACTAACAATTTCAGATTCATGAATACCGATGAAATCATCTTTTTTAATGGATACTCCACCAATTTTTGAATTTTTGATGGCAAAGGTTACCGCACCACTCTTAACGCGCATAATCGCTTCCCGCATTTCATTTTCATTTTCTTGAATATTGGCATCTGGATCAAACATCATACAAGCACTCATACCTTGGGGAATGGTCTTACTTGGAATAACGATAACATTAATCCCTTCAACCAAGCCAACACTTTGGTTGGCTGCCATAACAATATTCTTATTGTTTGGAAGAATAAAAACGTTGCGGGCATGAACTTCTTTGATTGCGGCAACAAAATCTTCCGTGGATGGATTCATGGATTGACCACCACTTACAACTTGATCAACACGTAAACTTTTGAATAAATCATCTAATCCTTTACCCACAGATACCGCAATAATAGCGACATCCTTCATCTCAATTTCTTTTGGTTTATGATTCGTTTCTGCTTGAATGATACTGTTGTGTTGTTCATTCATATTTTCTATTTTTAATGTAACAAATTCGCCATAACTTTGCGCATAGTTTAGAGCAATCCCTGGTCGTAATGTATGGACATGGACTTTTACAATATCTTCATCACGAACCACAACCAATGAATTACCAAGTGACCCTAAAGCCATTTTAAATTTATCTTCATTGTATTTCTTTTTATTTTCATCTTGTAGTTTTAAAATAAACTCGGTACAATAACCAAACTCTGCGCTTTCAACACTAGCCGCTGCCATCCGACTTTCTGGTTTTTCTTGTGGTTGAATAGTGATTTGTTGGCGTTCAATCAAAATGCCATTTAAACTTGATAGCATTCCTTCAAAAATCGCAATTAAACCAGCGCCACCCGAGTCGACAACATTGGCTTCTTTTAAAATTGGCAAAAGTTCAGGGGTATGAGCCAAAGATTTCTTGGCTTCATCAATCATATAAGCAAATGCTTTACCAATTGAATTAAATTTATCGACATTGGCAATCAATGCTTGTGAACTTTCACGAACAACCGTTAAAATCGTCCCTTCCACAGGTTTCATAACGGCCTTATAAGCAATCTCGCGGCCTTTTTCCCATGCTCTAGCAAAAGTAATAACATCAACGGAATCGCTACCTTCAAGGGCTTGAGCAAAGCCGCGGAAAATTTGCGATAGGATAACACCAGAGTTTCCTCTAGCTCCCATCAATAATCCCCGTGAAAATAACTTGGATACTTCGGCAATGTTATTGCTTCTGATAGTCATGATTTCCTTGGCACCAGAAGTCATGGTCAAATTCATATTGGTCCCAGTGTCGCCATCGGGAACAGGAAAAACATTAAGGGCATCGATTTCAGGGTAGTGATTGAACAAATTGTTCGCGCCTGAAATGAGCATGCCACGTAATGTCTCACCATCTATTTTCTTTACACTATATGCTTTCATAATAATCCTCCAAAGCAGACAAAAAAGCCGCTAAATCTCTTTAACTTCTTCGACAAATATATTTATTGATTTGAAATTCATGTCCAATGATTTTTGTAAAACAAATCGCACTTTCTTTTGAACTTCACTGACAATCTGTGTTATCTTGACACCATAGGCAACCGATATCCATATAGAAATATCAACTTGTTTTTTATCGACTGTTATCTTAACACCTTGAGCAAAATCCTCTGGTTTGAGTAATTGCCGTTGGTGCATATCTTTTTTACTACTTTTTGAAACTAGACCAATGACACCGTAGCATTCCAAGGCAGCATTTCCTGCGATGATAGCTATAGCGTTAGCCGTAACATTAATTCTTCCACGTTTTAATCGTTTCAATACGGCCATATTACCCCCCCCTTTTTAGTTAAAATTGCATTTTCATTATACAATAAAACCTATAAATTACAACTTGAAAATGTGTATGCTTGCACAATGTAAGCGTTTTACTCAATTTTTTGCCTCATTTTTGTGTCTTTTTACTTTGTTTATTTAATTAGCCTTGATTTATCCAAAAACAAGTGATAATATAATAAGGCGTTATCAATCGTTAGAGGAGGGTCGCAGCATGGCAAGAAAATGTTTGATCACAGGTAAGGGTCCTTTGAGTGGAAACAATCGTTCACACTCCAAAAGAGCTACACGTCGTGATTGGAAAGTCAATTTACAAAAAGTCAGACTAGAAATCGATGGAAAAATCCAAACCGTTCGCATTTCAACTAGAGCACTAAGAACCCTCAAAAAGGCTGGTTAGTCAATGAAAAAGGAAGTTAACTTCCTTTTTTTATTGCCCATTACTTTGTATCATAATTAAGCAACCTTTTTCTATCTGCATATGACCAATACCATGAACTTCATTGGATATAGCATTGGTTGAGGTCACAGTCATTTCACAAGCAGATAGGGGATATTTAAATCCATCTTTTAATGTCACGACAACCGGTTGCAAGGCGAAAAAAGATACATAATGATAATTGGTCGTTATCTTGTGTTCTCCGGGTGAAAGTACCGAAATTATGTGATTCGCATCCATCAATTGAATCGATAGATCCGCATACTTATGAAGTAACAAAATATTGTTTATTAAATGGTCGAGTCGTGAAGAATTCAAAAAACCATAACAGACAATATTTTTTTTATGATTCTTTTGACAATATTGAAGCGCTAACTCGAAATCACTAAAATCTTTGTTTTGGCTAAAAACTTCAATATTTTTTCCTTTTGGTAATTCAATAAAATTATCAAAGTCTCCAAGCGCATAATCATAAGCAATGTGATGCTCTTTTAATCGATTTAGTCCTTGATCAACTGCCAAGACAAAACTAGCGGAAAAATCAATTTTATCCACTTCAGCATTTGGGCCAATAATCAGGGTTTTTTCCATATTACTTGATCCAATCAAGTCTTTCTTTAAAATTACTATGACCAAACAAATAAGAACCAGCGACTAAGATATCGACCCCTGCTTGTTTGCATAATTGAGCCGTTTCTTGATTGATACCCCCATCTAGTTCAATAAGGCATGGGTAATGATTTTGATCAATGAGTTGGCGTAAGAAAGCAATTTTAGCAAGTGATGAGGAGATGAATTTTTGCCCACCTTTTCCGGGTTCAACACCCATGATTAATACTAAATCTAGATATTTTAAAAACGGAGTTACCACTGCTACTGGTGTATTTGGTTTTATGGATAATCCCACCATAACACCCCGCCGTTTCATCACTTGGATTAAATCATGAATTTGCCGAGAACTAGTGAGTGCTTCATAATGAAACGTTACTAAATCTGCTCCTGCATCCATATATTTATCGACTTGTGAAAATGGATCTTCAATCATTAAGTGAACATCTAGAAACATGTCTGTGACGGCATTCACTTGGCGAAGTTCGCCCAACGAAAGAGCCGTATTTGGTACAAATTTTGCATCCATAACATCAAAATGCAGCCAATCGGCACCACTTTCTTTTGCAACCAAGACCTCTTCAACCAAACGATTTTTATCTGCGGCTAATAATGAGGGTGCTATTAAAATTTTACGCATTAGTATTTCTCCTTTCTTTGACGAATTTCTTTCAATATTGAAAGATAGATATCGTAGTGTTCTTGGGTAATTTGCTGATTTGCAATCGCGGCTTTGACGGCACAACCAGTTTCTTGGTCATGGAGACAATTGCGAAACTTGCATTGTTGATAATAATTTTCAAATCCCGGAAAAGACACCGCTAGATCCACCGCGGAAACATTAAACTCAATTAAGGAAAAACCTGGTGTATCTGCAATCCATCCATTTTGATAAGGGATAAATTCGACAATACGAGTAATATGTTTTCCCCGTCCTAAAGCTTGAGAAATATCCTTGGTCTCCTGATTGAGATTAGGAATTAAATAATTTAGAAGTGAAGATTTCCCCACACCACTTTGACCAGTAAAAACAGTTTTTTTGCCTTTCAATACTTGGATGAATTTCTCAATACCCGTGCCTTTTTTGGATGAAATGACATGTACATCATAATGCAAGCCTTCAAATAGTTGAATTAAATTGTTATATTCACTACTATCCTCCACTAAATCCGCTTTGGTTAAGACTATGATTGGTTTAATGTTTGCAATCTCAGATAACGTAACAAATCGATTGATTAAGGTAAGAGAGATGGTCGGATTGCGCAACGAGGAAACAATGACAACTTGATCCACATTAGCAATCGGTGGTCGAATGAAACAATTTTTCCGCGGTAATATTTCTAATAAATAGTTTTCTTTCTCATCAAAATTGACATAATCACCACAGGTTGGGACTAAACTTCCAATGCGAAATTTACCACGTGCCCGACATTGAAATACATCCCCATTGCTAAAAACACTATACAAACCCGAATTTACTTTAATAATAAATCCATTTCTCATTCTTTATGTTCCGCCTTAGCTCTTAATTGTCCACAAGCAGCATCGATATCTGGCCCGAATTCTTTGCGAACTGTCACATTGATACCCCGATTTTTTAAAGCATCAACAAACAGACGAACACTTTCTTTGGAGGAACGTCTAAATGGTAGTTCAAATACTTCATTATAAGGAATTAAGTTGACATATGCATTTAGTTGTAAGACAAGATTTGCTAATTCTTCCGCATGTTGCAAACTATCATTAACACCGCGCAGCATGATGTATTCAAAGGTAATGCGCCGGTCGGTTTGATCTTGATAATAGCGAAGTGCGGCAATCAATTCTTGTAAAGGATAGGCTTTATTAATTTTCATCAATCGGCTACGAAGTTCATCATTTGGGGCATGCAAGGAGACGGCTAAATTGATCTGAATTCCTTCGTGTGAATATTTTTTAATTCCTTCAACCAATCCACAGGTAGATACCGTGATATGTCTTGCGCCAATGGCAAATCCTTTTGGATGATTTAATATTTTAATAAAATTAATGACATTGTCGTAATTATCAAATGGCTCGCCTGTTCCCATGACTACCACATGGCTAATCCGATCATCCTTCGCCATACAGTTTTGCATCACTAAGACTTGAGCAACTATTTCATGGGTAGCCAAATTGCGATGTTTTTTTAGTAACCCACTTGCACAAAAAGCACACCCCATATTGCATCCGACTTGGGAAGAAACACAGATAGCGTTGCCATAATCATAACGCATTAAAACACATTCCACTTTGGCGCCATCTTCCATCTCAAGCAACAATTTAATTGTTCCATCTTGGGCTTCTTGTTTTTGATAAATGGTTGGCAAAGTTAGGTGATAAAGCGTTTTCAACTCTTCTTTAAATTTATTAGATACATCACTCATCGCATCGAAACTCGTGACTCGTTGTCCATACAGCCAACTAAAAAGTTGGGTTGCTCGGTATTTCTTTTGACCGAGTTGAAGCATTTCGACTTCTAATTCATCATGAGTTAAATCGTATAGATTGCGCATATCATCACTCCTTTACCAATTTTGCCATATAGAAACCGTCGGTATCGTAATCTTCAGGGAAAATCATCTTCTCTTCTATTAGTTTAAAACTTGGATAGGTATCGCGCAAATATTTTATTTGCATTTCATTTTCTTTTTTATTCAAGGTGCAGGTGGAATAGACAAGTGTTCCGCCTGTTTTTAATAAAACGACGGCTTGATTAATCAGTCGTTTTTGTAAGCCAACCAGTTCATCAATCGACTCAGGGCTTGCATGTAACAATATATCTGGTTTACGTCGAACGACCCCAAGTCCAGAACAAGGAGCATCCAGTAGAACACGATCAAAACAAGCAGGTGGATAATCTTCGAGCAAGGCTAAA
>CAYOYG010000054.1:0-6300 GCA_964408135.1 uncultured Eubacteriales bacterium
ACTTCTTTATTAAGATCAAAGATTTCATTGGAAAAAACTACTGGCTTCAACCAGTTCTGTTAGTGGCCGTTGTGTTTGCCGTGGTATTTAGTATCACTGGTATCACCGACGCTTTCAATACAGTCAAAGGTTGGTTCACACCAAACTCAGACACTTGTCGGTATTGTACAACCACCTACAAAACAACAAAATATGCGCAATTCGATAGTGCATTAACTGCAGCAACGGATGAAGAAAATCCAGTCTTCATTGTTATTACCCAAGAAGGTTGTGCTAGCTGTGCAACACTCTACCCATTGCTCAACAAGTTCTTAAAAGCCAATGATGATATCGATGTCATTCAATTACGTTTATCCTATGATGACAATGGTGAAATTGAATTTGATAGCGTTGATTCTAAAAACAAGTTTAAAGCATTAGCGCAAGCGTTGTACGATGTAGCCATTAATAATGGTGAAAGTGCTTCTAGTCTTCAAACTGCGATGTATAGTGGATCAGAAATTAGCTTTGGTACTCCAACCTTAATGGTTTATGCCAATAACAATGCAAGTGATTTAAAAGAAAATATTCTTCGTTACAAAATTGGTACCTTCGAAAGTACTGAACTTCTCCGCTTAAATGATTTCTTCACGAAACGTACAAACGGTTTCTTCACTCTCGATTACTAAAAATGAAAAGCTCACACATGTGAGCTTTTTTTATGCAATAAAAGAAAACACCTCTTTGAATCGAGGTGTTTTTGTAATGCGAGTTATTTAGCTTACTAAATCATACATTTCAACTAGAATACCAACCCAGCAAGTATCTGCAATTCTGTATTTCAAGAACAAATACTTATTTCCCGAAGATACCGATGCATGCATACCATCATGAGCCGCAAGAACTTTGCTAGCACTACCAGCGATAATAGCTTGGTTTGTAGAATCCGCCATATTTTGAACAGCGGCAGCAACTCTTACATCAAATATCATGAGTTGAGTTATCAAAGCTTTTTGCATACCAGAGTCTAAAGACATGATGTAAGGTATGACTTGCTCAGGGGTTTTATACATAAAGTTATTAAACGTAGCATTAAAACCATCATAATTGTATACAAGACCGCCAGCGCTTGTTTCTATCATACCACCTTCTGAATCAAATCCGCTATAAATGTCAGGTGTTAATGCACCATATTCGGGGTCATTTTGTGGATTTTGATAGAATGTTGCACCGCTGCCAACCGTTACATTCGCAAACGCATTGCAACCTGCCCAATCGGTCGAAGTTGGATTTTCGACTGTCACAATAGCAACAAAGTTAATAAATTCTTCTGGTGTGGATGGATCATCTATTGTTTTATGAAAATCAGCAATCGCACTATTAATAGCACCTTTAAGTGGCATAGCTATAGGAGATAGATTATTTACCATGAACCAGGCTTCATTTCCGAGTACATTCGAAACGACTTGCGAATTATCATCAATCGAGAGAACCATTGGAATTGCAGGTTTGCGTGAACCAGCGGAACGATTTCCGTTATTTGCATAGTCTGCCATCGCGATGGCCATCCCACCAAATGTTTTCAAGATAGAATTTTGAATATAGAGGTCACAGCTATCGTTATAGATGCCTAAAGACCACATATTCGTTAATACTGTATAATTCAAATTAATGTCATCATAAACAGTACTATTACCACTTACAGGAACTAAAGCGGTTTGCATGTAACGCATATGAACATTGAGTAGATCGCTTGTTGTATTTCCTGCTAAGTACATTCCGATATAACCACCTTTATCCAAAGCTTGGTTCGAATAACGAGAGTTACCGATAATGTTAATGTTTTCAACTAAACAGGATGTATTTGATTGGACGGATAATAAGGCGGCATTGACACCGAAGTTTTTGTCTGGTGTTGCATATGGATTACTATTATCTCTAACAACAAGTGGTATATCACTGCCATCCAATGAGAAGAAGTTACCATTGATATGGAAGCTTGAAGTGCCTGCTGTTGAGAAAGCATAAACCGTGACATCGTCTTTTAGATAAGTACCAGCTAAGGTTTGTCCGCCTTCAAGTGGTAAATTCGATTCCATAATGGCAGAAGGTAGACTCTTTGAAGTAACAACGATATCGTTGTGGAAGAAGATAGCATTGGTTGGAACAGAAAGACGAGTGGCATCGATTTGGCTACCAGGGCCTGCAGAAGCACTTGTTGCATAGCCTGAAACATTGAGTAAATCGTCTTCACTATAAATATTGTATCCATTTTCGACTTCAATATTTGAGAAAGTAGCAGTCTCTTCTGTATCGTTAGTTAATGTAACAACAATCTTGAAGACTTTACCAATCGCTAATTCTTTAAAATCAATCCAGTTGCTATTATCAGCATCTTCAGTAATATAGACGGATTTATCGTTAACTAGGACCCATTGACCTTCAACTTTTACATATAAATCAATTGTACGATTGTATTTGGTTAATGTGTAGTCGACAGCATGTTCATCAATATAGATTGCTTCAACAGGAATGATGAACTTATTATCGTCGCCGACAGAATAGTTCTTATCTGGACCAGCATATAAATCGAGTTCGGTTTTGCCAGTTGGATCGATATTGGTCGTATAAGTACCCCAGTTTTGAGCGACACCGAGAATATTCGCATCCATTTCATTTACCGCAATGTATTTTGCATGGAGAGTAATATTGGCAGTGATGATTTCATTTGCAAAATCAAATTCAGTATTTTCATCTGTACTGTACCAGTAATCGAAAGTATAAGAAGTAATCCCGGAAGTTTCTTTGCTAGGGTTTGCAATCGCACTTACTTTGTCACCAGAGTTGACAGAAATTGGTGTTGTGTTACTTCCATTTTGTGGATCAAAGGTAACAGTGTAAGTAATAATTGTATACTTCGCAGTCAATGTAAGAGGAGCATTGATTGGTGTTGCAAAATTGAAGGCTGTATTCACATCGCTACTATACCAGTAATTAAATGTATAGTTGGCTTTGGTTGGTCCAGCGATGGTTGTGACAGTTTGTCCAGCAACGATATCATAATGAGAATGTTCTTGACCATCTGCCATAAAGACTACGCGATGATAAACCGTATAATGAGCAACCAGTTCAATGTCACTGGTTATTGTTGTATTAAAATCAAAGGCAGATTGGCTATTGAGTTGATACCAATTGGCAAAGACGTAGCTAGTACCATTGCCAGAGGCTTTACTTGGATTCGCAATAGCAGAAACAAGATCACCGGATTCAACCGATAGTTCGACAACCGCGTCACCATTGTCTTTATTAAAGCTGACGGTATAAATTGTCTTTTCGTATTTTGCGTTTAATGTAAAATCAGAGGTGACTGGTGTGGTGAAGCTAAAGGCAACATTTTCATCACTGACATACCAATATAAGAAGGTATAGTGTTGTTTGACTGGTGCATCAGGAATTTCAATGACATCATTTTCATTGACCACTTGAGTCGAAGGATCGCTACCATTATTTGAATTAAAGGTAACAATGTAAGTAACTGTACCGGTAAATTTAGCTTTTAATTCAAAACTCGAAGTCACGATGGAATCAAAGTTATACGCATTGTTAATATCGTTATTTTTATACCAATAATTAAAGGTATAGAATGTCGATCCACTATCTGGTTTTGTTGGATCAAGAGTTGGACGTGTGAGCGTAGCTCCTGAGTTAACAACAACAGAATAGGATGAATCAACACCATTATTTGGATTAACAGTAATGGTGTATTGGCGAATCGTAAACTTAGCTGTCAGAGTAAAGGAACTTGTAATTGGTGTCGTGAAATTGAAAGCAGTATTGCTATCATCTGCATACCAATAATTGAAATCGTAATGTTGTTTTGTTGGATTCGTTGGCGTCGTTAATGTATCACCAGAGTTGATATTAACCGTGGTAATGCTGCCATCGTTATCATACGAAATGGTGTAGACAATTGGTAAGTATTTGGCTTGTAAGGTCAACGGCGATACGACTGGTGTATCAAAGTCATATGGAGTATTTTCATCACTTACATACCAATAATCGAAGTTAAAGTGTTGTTTACTTGGATCGCTTGGTTGAATAACGGTTTCGCCCGATAACACAGTAACCACTTGATTTTGGGTGGAATTGTTGGCATTGAATGTTACATTATATTCTGTGTGATGATATTTCGCATTCAAGGTAATGTTTGAAGTAACTAATGTTGAAAATACATAAGGGGTATTTTCATTCGTTGTATACCAATAATCGAAGGTATAATGGGTTTTTACTGGAGCACTTGGTTGGGTTAACGCTGTGCCCGAATTTACATTAACAATCGTGTTTTGACTACCATTATTATTTACATAAGTCGCGGTAAATACAATTGGTGAGTATTTAGCTGTCAACGTAAAACTAGACGTGACAGGTGTGGCAAAATTATACGCTGATTCTGGATTCGTCGAATACCAATAATCAAACGTATAGTGTTGTTTGCTTGGATCCGCTGGTTCAGGCAATGCTGCCCCATTAACCACACTTTGAGTCACAACAGCACTTCCATTGTCGGCATTAAGTGTCACCGTGTGAGTCGTCGGTTTACAAGCGACGAATAGCATCATCGCAAAGAATGATAAAAGCGCGAATCGGAATAGTTTCATCTTTTTCATCTTACTTCCTCCTTTTTAATTTCTCATGAATAGATACAAATCATCTTGTCTAAATAACAATAAAAGTAATAAAATCACTTTTGTTGGTTCCATCCTTTGAACGAACGGTAACACTCGCAGTCACTTTTCCAAAAAAAGTTACAAGTCCACTTGCATTTACTTGAATGCGGTCTGCTCGACTTTCATCGACCGTTATAATAAAATCGATGTTTTTATTCGTGGCATTGTCCGGTAGAACTAACCAAGAAATTTGATACGTAATTTGGCTATTACCAGCCATGTAGAGAACCTTACGATTTTCACTGGTGATGTCCGTATTGGTTACTTCAACAGAGGTGACTTTTTCCACCATCAATTCTTCATTGGCGAAAATCGTACTGCCGAAAAGACCCACCAGTAGAATGGTAAGAAGAAAGGTCAATCCGATTAATAATGTAATTGATTTTTTCATATTGAATTACTCCTTCTTACTCAATTTCGTCGTAGAGGACTGATTCGACACTTAACAACATATATAAACGTAAGGCGAAAAACAAAATCGCTAATAGAAGCATTTTTATCCAAGTCGTATCATATCGTTCCGTTAAATTTTTTAGTATCCCAAACGTCAATAGCAAGCCACTCAACAAACCAACCATAATCGCTCGACTGCCATTCGCTGTGTCGATATTTTGCTCATTGGCGGCATATTGATGAACTTTTGGATTTTTGATATCAATCTCTAATGACCAAAAGACATGGGCAGTGGCAAAGAAGGATAGAACAAGAAACATAAATATGGTTTCATAGGGCATCGTGATCGTAAATTTTTGGATAACGATACAACAGAGTAATATGGCAATCATATTAACAACCATATTCACTGTAATCTTTGCCCACATTTGTTTTTTAAAAGAAAGGGGCATTGTTTTACTATAATAGAAGGCTTTTCCTTCTGAACTGATAGCGACACTCGAGATAGTATTGCTGGCAACGACAATTGTCATAATCATAAAGAGGGTAAAGGCTTTTTGCATAGCAAATCCCATCCCCGCCAGCGGCATTGCCGAGACAATCTTTGTAAAGTAGAAAATAATCAAAGGCGCAAAGATTAAGTAGATATATTCAGCAATGAATTTCTCCGGTGTACGAAGAAGCATGAGCAGTTCCTTTTTTAAAGAACCAAGATAGGCATTGTTGATGATTTGATTTGGATTGTTTTTTTTCTTACGGGTTTGCCGTGTTTCTAGAGGCCGTGAAGCCAAGCGGAAATATAGTGGTCTAGAAATAATATAAGCCAGTATAAATAATCCAATAGTTAAAGCACTTACAATCAAAAGATTGATGCCGACATTTTCGCCAATAATCATATCAATGATGTTTTTAACAAAAAGACTATTGATAGCGATAAAGTCAGTGAATGAGATAATTTTTCGATAGATAGAACCCCATTCCGCTACCAAACGGAATTCGGTTGGTAAATAGCGGCTGAGATAAAAACCAAGAAAATATATACCAGTAAATAACCCGATGAAAAGCAAAATTTTCAGCCAGTTAAAACTATCGATAAAATGTTTTGCCAGCATCAATGGTATCGAAAGTAATGCGCCAATTAATACGGGTAAAATAATAGTTAATAAATAAACAAGAATGATCGTTATATAGTAGGCAAAAC
>CAYOYG010000055.1:0-6242 GCA_964408135.1 uncultured Eubacteriales bacterium
CCATCCACCGCCAATAATCATCGTCCGTTTTGCTTTTGCAGGCGATTCTTTTTGATTCGCTTCTTTTTTCTTTTCTTCGTAGATGATAACGCGTAAAAACTTTGGAAGTAAGACGATAAAAACAGAAACAAAAAATACATAGACAAACATGATTTCCAAATCCAAGTTTGGATCGCTGATGATCATCGCACTAATCATATAAGTGAAAATATCGGCTAAAGCGAGAATAATGATTAAGTAGAAGTAATCTACTACTCGAGCATAGACCCAAACATAGCGATAAATTCGAAATGCCACTACCATTATTAAATAAGCAATGGAGTAGATTAAGGCAATATAGAGAAAGTAATAATTATATCCAATATCTAGAACGGCACTTTGAATTAAAGTAACCAAGATCAAAGCTAATGGTAAAAAAATCATATCCATAAAAATGAATACCATTCTTCGCACAATAATCATAAAATCTTTGATACTTTTTTTCATTTCTATCAGCTCATTAACCCCATCTTGTCAATATAATAACACTGACATCTTCGGTTTGTAAACAACCTCATTTCATATTTCAAAAGATTCATTTCTTACTGTTGCGATGGTTTCCAAAGGAAAAGCCGTTCAATCGATTGCATAATTGTAAATTATTGTGTTACAATGAAAACAAGTTTGGGGGCATATTAGATGAACGAAAAAGATTATATACAAGAAGATGGACTTAGTCTCGTCGATATATTCAACATTTTCAAAAAGAACATTCTCGCCTTTTTAATCATTTTTGGGGTTATTTTTATTTCTGGCACCGCCTTTACGTTCGCGACAGTGGAACCAACATATACAGCCACAGCAAAGATGATGGTTCAAGTCATACCGGAAAGCCCGACATCGAGCGAGTATAACAACTATTTGTATGCCACAAAACTAGCGAATACCTATGCGGGTTTTGTTGAATCAGATGCTGTTTTAAACCTTGTCGTCGCCGATTTAAACAACGGAACAACTACCGCTTCTTTAAAAGATGGTATATCGGTGAAAACCGCTGGTGATTCGTTAATTTTAAATTTCAACTTCACTTCCAAAACAGAGGCCTATAGTGTCTCGGTTATTAATATTATCGCGCAAAAAGCCATTGAAGTAGCCAATACAATTCCAGTACTTGAAGATAAATTATATGTTCTTGACCTAGCAACACGAGCTGCCGTTGAAAGTAATAAATTACTCTACACTGCATTAAGCCTGCTTGGTGGGCTCGTAATCGCTAGCCTCTATGTATTTATTAAAGAACTTTTCAGTAAAAAATTTAAAGATGAAGATGATGTAGAACGTATCTTACAATTTACAGTGTTATCTTCGATTCCATTCTATGAAATTAAAAACGATAATGGAGGTAAATAATCATGGCAAAAAAGTTTGAAGAAAGTAATCCAAATTATCTCATTATCTCCGAAATTGAACCAGAAAGTGTCGCTGCCGAATCCTACCGTAAGTTAAAAACAAACATTGAATTTGCCAGTATCGATAAAACCATCAAAGCAATTCAAGTTAACTCCGCTAGTCCAACCGAAGGAAAAACAACCACCGCATTAAATCTTGCCTATATTTGTGCCCTGGATGGTAAAAAAGTTTGCCTCATTGATCTTGACTTAAGAAAGCCAAAAATTCACCGAGCTTTTCATTTTAAAAACGAAAATGGCATTATTGACTATATCAAAGATAATATGCCATATGAACAACTCATTCGTCATACGAGTAAAAATGTCGATGTCATTATTAGTGGATCAAAAACACCATTTCCAACTGTCTTATTAAGTTCGACCAAACTAAATGATTTATTTAAAAAATTAAAAGAAACATACGATTGTATCATCGTTGACTGCCCACCAATCAATGTTGTTAGTGATGCTCTTGTTTGCACGAAATTCACTGATGGGTCGATTTTTGTTATTGCCGCAGAAACATCGCGTAAAGATGAATGCAAGGATGCATTAAAATTATTGAAAAATACTGGAACTTCGATATTAGGTGTTGTCTATGCTGGCGTTCCAATGAAACGCTTTGGCTATGGTTATAAGTACAAATATAAATATAGCGAATAAAGAGTAATAACATAAACTGGTAGTTTGATAAACACGAAACGGATTGTGATTGCTACGAAAGATATTCACACACATATTTTATTTGGCGTCGATGATGGAGCAAGAACCATTGAAGAGAGTCTTGCTCTGCTTGAGCACGAAATTAAATTGGGTTATCGTGAAGTTTATCTAACACCTCATATGATTAGCGGTTCTTCTCAAACGGCTAGCAAAGAAATAATTTATCAAAATTTTGCTCTGTTAAAAGAAAAAGCAAAACATCTACCAATTACTCTTCATCTAGGTAGTGAAATTTACTATGTTGATAAGTTAATTGAAAGAATTAACCGTGGCGAATTCATACCACTCGGTGATTCAAATCAATATTTGGTTGAGTTTTCTACCAAAGTGAAACGTCTTGACTTTGATGAAGTCATCTATAACGCAAGTTTAGAAAATATTACGATTTTCATTGCCCATCCTGAACGTTATATTAATGTCAAAATGGAAGAAATAATGTTATTAAAGAAATTAGGTGCCATGATTCAGGTGAATCAAGACTCTTTGCAGGGTAAAGAAGGATTCGTAGTAAAAAGACGAGCAAAAAAATTAGTCAAACTAGGGATAGTCGACGCTATCGCAAGCGATATTCATCACTTATAAAAAAATGATGGTCACCCATCATTTTTTTGTTTCATTTGCTTTCTTCTCAAAATAGTTTTCTTTGTTGACTTGTTCAGCTCGAGCAATGGCTAAACTGCCTTTTGGCACAAATTTAGTTACAGTCGATCCAGCCGCAGTATAAGAATCATCTTCCAAAGTAATTGGGGCAATTAAATTGGTATTGCATCCAATAAAGACATTATTACCAATTTTAGTTTTATGTTTAACTTTTCCATCATAATTTACAGTGACACTGCCACAGCCAAAGTTAACATTACTTCCACACTCTGTATCGCCAATATAAGCAAGATGCGATGCTTTTGTATTATCTCCTGTCGATGATTTTTTAATTTCGACGAAATTACCAATACGATTATTTGGTCCAATTTCAGCACCATCTCTGAGATGGGCAAACGGACCAATCGTTGTGTTTTCATGGACGATAGAATGATAAACTAGTGAGTGACGGCACCAGACATTTTCACCAATGATACTATCATGAATTTCGGAGTTAGGACCAACCCGTGACCCCTTCTTCAAAACCGATTTACCAGTGACATAGGTATTTGGATAGATGGTGACACTTGGTTCAATCAAGACATCTTCCCCAATGGTGATAGTTTCTGGGTTAACCATTTGAGTTCCGTTTAACATATGACGTTTATTAATCGCTAATCGTAAAGTGGCTTCCACCATTGAAAGAGCGAATAAATCATTGACTCCAGTGGCAAGATTTGGATCATTTAGATGGTGGGTTCCAATAACATAGCCTTCTTCTTTCATAATTTTAACAATATCGGTCAAATAAAATTCTTTTTTGTTATTGTTATTCGTTACTTTCTTTAATACTTCAAACAAAATTTCATTATCGACAACATAAACACCTGTATTGATTTCATTGATTTGTTTTTGAAGACTTGTTGCATCGTTTTCTTCAACAATTCCTTCGACGACATCATCACTATCACGAATAATTCGACCATATCCAAATGGATTAACTACCTTGGCAGAAACAATGGTTAAATCATGTTTGCGCATTTGATGACGCAACATCGCTTTATTAATTAGTTCTTGATTAATTAAAGGCATATCACCCGGTAGAATAACTGTGCGCCCTTTTTGATTCGCCAAAAAATCTTTCGTCATCAAAACAGCGTGGGCAGTTCCTAATTGCTCAGATTGTTCGGCGTATTGGACACGATCATGTAATATCTCTTTAATAACTTCTTTTTTGTGACCAACAACCACCACAATTTTATCAAATTTAGCTGAATCAAGACTATCAATAACATAGGATATCATTGGTTTACTCAAAATAGGAAAAGCACATTTTGGTAATTCGGTTTTCATCCTTGTCCCTTTTCCGGCAGCTAAGACTATCGCATAATTCATGATGATTCACGATCCTTTCAAGTCGGCAATGATTTTCGCAATATAAGCATCCACTAACTCATAACTACTAGCGGATACACTAATCCGAATTAGCGGTTCAGTTCCGCTGGCTCGAACAATAACTTTTCCTTGTTCACCTAACTCACGACGATAGGTTTCAATCCTTTGTTTAATATCAGGTCGATTGAGAATGGTTCTATCCATATCACGAAGATTAACCAATTTTTCTGGATAAATAGTTACATCTTTAATCAAATCAGATAAATTCTTGCCACTTTCTTCTATAATTTTTAATAAAAACATGGCATTTAATGTTCCATCTCCACTATTTAATAGAGAAGTATTAATAATATGACCCGCAGCTTCTCCACCGAGTGTTAAATTCTCTTTTTCAATTTCTTCCATAACGTACTTGTCACCGACAGGAGTCGATACCACTTGGATACCTTCTTTTTTTAAGGCTTGAATAATCCCCAAGTTACTCATAATGGACAAAACAACTTTATTTTGTTTTAATTTTCCTTGTTGCTTCAAATAAACTGCCATGATATAAATGAGTAAATCACCATCATATTCTTTTAAATTTCGATCCACAACTAAGACACGATCTCCATCACCATCTAGAGAAAAACCGATATCTAAATCGCGTTCTTTTACAAAAGCTTTAATGGCATCAAGATGGGTTGATCCACAATTCGCATTGATGTTCTTACCATCTGGCTTATAATTAGTAAACACCGCTTGTTTAATAAAACGTTTTACAATATGAGGAACTAGTTGTGATCCAGCGCCGTTGGCTACATCGAAACCGATTTTTAAATCAGTCTTTAATTTTAAATTAGCGTAGCGTCCTACATAAGGAAGAAGTGAAATTTCAAGTTCCCCCATAGGATTAATAGGAATCGGCCATTGCTGATTTTCAATTAATTCTTCAATAGCTTGTTCGTGATGCATCGATAATTTTTTTCCTGCATTTAAAATTTTGATTCCATTATCTTGATAGGGATTATGACTAGCAGTAATCATCACACCGATTGTCTTATATTCATGGGAAAGAAAAGCCAAAACAGGAGTTGGTATCAGCCCCATATCATAGACGATTAATCCACTTTTTTTCGCCCCTTCAATGACTTGATCTTTTATTGCAGCACTTGATTCACGACTATCTTGCGCAATAATGACGAATGGATTTTCGAGACACACTAAAGATTGGCCTACTTTTTGTGCAAAATTATTTACCAAAAAAGCGTCAGCAATCTTACGAATACCATCTGTGCCAAAATGAATCATTATGAATCCTCCTATTCCACTGTGACTGATTTTGCTAAATTTCGTGGTTTATCCACGTTTCGATTCAACTTTAAAGCCATGTAATAGGTGAACAATTGAGCAACAACAATCATCAAAGCAGGAGATAAAAGTATATCAACATCCGTCAAGATAAATTCATCATCATGTAAAGCTACTTCTTTTAAACTAACGACTACTCCATTGCCACCACGGGTAATGGTTTCCATAAGATTTGAACGTACCAACATTGCGGTTCTACTGTCATTGACGAACGCTACGACTGGTGTATCTTTTTCAATCAAAGCGATGGTACCATGTTTCAATTCACCAGAAGCAAATCCTTCCGCTTGAATATAAGTGACTTCTTTTAGTTTTAAAGCTGCTTCCAATGCGGTATAATACCCAACTCCTCGCCCAATAAAGAAGGCGTTGCGATTCATAAAGAAGGAAGAAGCGTATTCCTTGATATGTTCTGCATCATTTAAAACATCATCAATACCGAAACTGAGTTGGAATAAGTTATTTTTAATTGTTTCACTGTCTGTGTTTAATACCTTGTGCGCTAAAATATATAATAGTGAAACTTGAGCAACATACGCTTTTGTTGAAGCAACGGCAATTTCAGGACCAGCATGGAGATTCATGGAAAAATCAGCCATATGAGCAAGTGAAGAAGTCATAACATTGGTCAGAAGTATGCAACGATATTTCTTCTCTTTGACTGGCGATAAGGCTAGTTTTAAATCGGCGGTTTCTCCCGATTGACTGACTAAAATAAATAAGGTTTTCTTCGGTAAAATTGGTAGATTATACGAAAATTCACTGGCG
>CAYOYG010000056.1:0-6145 GCA_964408135.1 uncultured Eubacteriales bacterium
CTTTGTCGCGATGGACGATCATGGTGAAGGCGTCGCAAAGCTCGCTGTTGAGCAGGATGTCCAGCTTGACCAAATCGCTCTTTTGGTAACCCTTCAGTTCATAATCAAGCGAGGCATAGCCGCGGCTAATTGATTTTAATTTATCGAAAAAGTTAAATATGACTTCTGATAGTGGCATATCATAAATTAGTGACATTCGATTATCATTAATATAGACAAGTTCAATATAGACTCCTCGCTTATTTTGGCATAATTCCATTAATGGTCCTACATACTCATTTGGTGTCATTATTGTTGCGCGAACAAATGGTTCTTCTATATGATCTATCTTTTGGATATCTGGCATTTTGGCAGGATTGTCTAATGTAACCATAGATCCATTAGTGAGGAAAATATGATAAATTACCGATGGAGCAGTAATGATTAAATTAAGATTGTATTCACGTTCAAGTCTCTCTTGGACAATATCCATATGCAATAATCCTAGGAAACCACAGCGAAAGCCAAAACCTAATGCTTGTGAAGTTTCTGGTTCATATACTAAAGAAGAGTCATTTAAAGACAGGCGATCAAGAGCATCTTTTAAATCAGTATACTTATCATTGTCTACTGGGAAAAGACCACAATAAACCATTGGATTCAAACGTTTATATCCCGGTAGAGGTTCTTTAGCAGGGCGCTCACTATGAGTTACTGTATCCCCTACGTGAACATCCTTAATATTCTTAATTTGAGCCGCTATCCAACCTACTTCTCCAGTAACAAGCTCCGTCTTCTTAACTTCTTTAGGAGTTCTAACACCCAATTCCAAGACTTCGTACACTGAATTGGAGGCCATTAATTTAATTTTATCACCAACTCGAACGCTACCATCCTTAATACGAACATAAATGACGACACCACGATAAGAATCATATAGCGAGTCAAAAACTAGTGCTTTTAAAGGCGCTTTACTATCACCACTTGGTGGAGGAACTAATGTTACTATTGCCTCCAATACAGCTGGAATATTAATAGCGTTTTTTGCTGAAATGGCAGGGGCCAATTCTCCAGGTAACCCAATGACTTCTTCAATCGCATTGCGAACGCTTTCAACTTGAGCACTTGGTAAATCTATTTTGTTAATGACTGGCACAATTTCCAAATTATTATCCAAAGCTAAGTGTAAATTAGCTAAGGTTTGTGCTTCAATACCCTGGGATGCATCAATGACCAAAACCGCACCTTCGCAGGCAGCTAGAGAACGCGACACCTCATAAGTAAAGTCGACATGTCCTGGGGTGTCTATTAAATGGAAGGTATACTCTTCTTTATTTGCACTTGTATATTTTAATTGAACTGCATTCAACTTTATAGTAATACCTCTTTCTCGCTCCAAATCCATCGAATCAAGCATCTGAGCTTTTAACTCTCTTTTATCAACTGCTTGAGTTAATTCAAGAATGCGATCAGCGAGTGTTGATTTTCCATGGTCAATATGGGCAATAATCGAAAAATTTCGAATCTTACTTTGATCTATTCCCATTTGTATTCCTCCATTCTAACTTTTTAATTATAGCAAATAAATTCCCGAATATATAGCTAGTTTTTAACATAATTCGTCTTTTTTATCGGTTATCAATCCAATAGCGGCGAACAGTTTTTCCAGCCTCATCGGTACGTTTATCTTCAAAAACTCCTCCACAAGCTACAATTGTCTTGCTCGAAGCAATATTATCATCATCACAAGTGACAAGAACGCGGAAAATGGAATGCAATTTTGCTTCAAAAAGTGTTAAGCGTAACAAATCTTTGGCATAACCATGACCACGCATTGAAGGACGAATACCATAGCCGATATGTCCTCCTATTTGTAATAAATAATCATTTAATTCATGGCGTAAATTAGCTACTCCATAAATCACTCCATGTTCATCGATTAACAAATAAGTTGAGGCTGGTACTTTATCGATTGGCAGATTTTCCCGCTTTTCCCTTTGTCGACATTGAAAGACAAAATCCTCATAATTCATATTGGTGATATCCGAAGACATAGGGACTATTTTTTGTCCTTTCCATTCATTGAAGTATTTCAAGTACTCTTCTTTGTGATTAAGTTCTGGGCGTTTTAAAAAAATCTCATATAAATCTCTCCCCAATTAATGATTTCGATAAGCCGTTAATAAAGGCTCGACTTGATACTTTTTTCTTACCAGCCACCTGTAATTCAAGAATTTCAAGAATTCCATCTTGTACTTGAACAAATATACTGCCTTTATCAGAAATTATTTCACCGTTTTCCTTCATTTTTTCACTTTTCATAAATTTCGACTGATAAATCTTAACAACCTCATTATTTAACATCGTGTATGCCCCTGGATGAGGCGATAATCCGCGAATCAAATTAAAAACTTCTCTACCTGATTTATTCCAATTTATTCTTTCTTCTTCCCGTTTGATATTATATCCAAATGTTACTTGTGATTCATCTTGTGGTTTTCCTTGAAGCGACCCATCAATAATACTTGGTAATGTTCGAATCAGAAGTTGAGCTCCAATGACTTTTAATTTGTTATATAACGACTCTAAATTGTCCTCTTCAGTGATAGTGCATTCTTCCATAGCATAGATTTCTCCTGCATCCATCCGATCAATCATTCTCATTATTGTAACGCCAGTCTTATTATATCCATCGATAATGGCATGATGAATTGGTGCTCCACCCCGCAATTTAGGAAGCAAGGAAGCATGAACATTAATACAACCAAATCTTGGAATATCCAGCATTGCTTGTGGTATTATTTGACCATAGGCACATGTGATGATTAAATCCGGCTTTAAATCCTGAACAAACGAGTAATCCTTGCGGATTTTTTCAGTTTGAAAAACAGGAATTTGATATTGATTTGCTAATACTTTCACGGGTGATGGTGTAATTACTTTATTTCTTCCAACTGGCCGATCTGGTTGAGTAATCACCCCAATTACAGAATAAGAATAATCCAAAAGAGTTTGCAGGATAGTTACTGCAAAATCAGGCGTCCCCATAAAAATTATACGCATTTTTTCCATTTTTCCCACCTCATTAAGCATAACGAATTAAAAACATTTCGAAGGCTTGAAATTTATCCGATAATCCGCTTTTGATTTCATAATCAAGAATTGCTAAGTCACAGATCATTTGTAAAAGTAACCGATGATTGATTTGATTTTTTTTACGTAAGACTAATGTTACACGATAAGGATGAACAGCTAATTCTTGAGCCATTTCCCCTTCACTGTAACCTTGTTTCTTTAGATATAGAACTTGATACATAAGGCGTAACTGTGAAGCCATACGAGGCAATAAGGAGATTGGATCTTCATTTTGAATTCGCAAATCATAAAATATTTTTAATGCTTCATTGATATTATGTTCTATTAATGCATCGATGATGCCAAAAATATTATCTTCTAATTGCCGTGGTATTAAAGACAATGCTATCTCTTTTGTAATGGTACATTGCATTAATTGAAGTTTTGCGATTTCATTAGTAATATCATTGAGGTCGTCACCCAAACGGTTCACAATCAAGTTAAATACTTCATTGTTTTCAAGGGTAATATCTTTTTTTTCTAATAATTTACGAATAATGATAGGTCGTTCTTTCTCAGTTATATCAGCAATTTCCGCGATTCGTCCATATTTCTTAATGGCCTTTGTAATTTCTTTCTTA
Source organism: uncultured Eubacteriales bacterium (assembly GCA_964408135.1). Taxonomy (GTDB): domain Bacteria; phylum Bacillota_I; class Bacilli_A; order RFN20; family UBA1709; genus CAYOYG01. The sequence continues at coordinate 3,696 of CAYOYG010000056.1, forward strand.
TCCGATAGTTTTGTAGCAACAACAGTAAAGATTAGAGTATTAGGTGAGTTTCGAATGGTTAGATACTTTAACAGATCTTGATAATCGTCTACTGAATTAACATCTTTTTTAATCGTGTTATCTGTAAAAAAGAATGCATTTCGAGCGATTACAACCTTCTTATCACACCCAAGAGGCAAAGTCTCAACATCATTGATAATGGTATGTAGTGGTGTGGTTTCGCAATCAAATTGCACGCATGAAAAATCATCGACAACATCGATACTGTCGGCGATAATTTTTTCCACATGTTTTTTTAACATGAGCGATTGATTGCTATAAACTAAATAAACCATAATTCACTTCCATCCAGTGAATATATTATATATGATTTGCGGTATTTTTTTAACTGAATCCGTAATAATATTTCTTTTTTTTATAACAATTGTTCCATTCAGGTCAGTTCTCAGATAAGGAATGTTGTGTTGTTTTATCCGCCACATCACCTCTTCATGGGGGTGATGATAGCGATTATGATAACCGACACATACGGCAATAAATTTAGGTTGAACAACACGGAGAAATTGTTCTGATGTCGAAGTATTTGAACCATGATGTCCAATTTTCAAGACATCGATTGGAGGTAATGTATAATCGTTTATAATTTTTTCTTCGATTTCTTGAGGAGCATCACCAGTAAGTAAAAAAGAATATTGCTCATATTTAACGAGTAATACATGACTATTATAATTTTCATCCTTTGTTAAATCATTGTATGTATTTAAGTTTTGGACATGGAGATTCTTATTTTTATAGACAACAAATTCTTCTCTATAAATCTTTTTAACATTAAAATTTGACTCAATTGATTCTAATGCTCCGTCGTGATCATAGTCTGAATGGGTAATGATAATCGCATCTAGTGATTCAACTCCAAGGGATTTTAAATATGGTATAATACGCCGGGTCCCAATATCTGTAAATTGACTTCCGCCGGTATCAATTAAAATATTAAATGAGTTGTTTTTGCCATGTAACAAGATAGAATCTCCTTGTCCGACATCGATGAAAGATAGAGAAAATGAGGAATAAATTGATTTATCAAAATAGATAAATGCAAAAAGCAAACAATAAGCTAAAATTGAAAGTTTTGTTATTTGTTTATGACGAATGCTTCGTGCATAACAAAAAAGAATTAGTATTAAATAATACAGCGTAATTATCGGAAGTGAAAGCCAGCCAACAATTATGATCAAATTAATGTTTAATAATACAGCGATTATGGCATGAAAGGATAGAATGATGGGAATTAAAAAAACGTCTGTAAACTTCACAAAGATTGTGAGCAAACTCATAATATACAAAATACTTACTGGAATGGCCATTAATAGATTGAAGAGGAACGATAATACGTTGATTTCAAAATTCACATTAATTAATAATGGCATCATAAAAATATAGATTAAAATTGAAGAATAGAATAGTTGCGCAATTTTATTACGCTTTTGCCCAATTAGTCGCAAAGCATATGTCGCAAGAAATGTTAACTGAAATGACAAAGAAAAAAGCGATAAGGGAAAGAGCAACAATATTATAATCATTGTTACAATAATATTTTGAAAACCTTTAAGTCTAGATTTAAGATAGCGCGTATTGATAAAATCTAGAATCATCATAACTACCGCTCGTAATGCAGGAATAGGAAAATTCAAAATGTAAATATAGAAAATGAGAATCCCAATAGTAAAAGGTGTTTTTTTAAAGAATATTTTTTGCAATATGCTGAATAAGATATTGAAATGAAAACCTGATATGACAAACAATTGGACAATTGAAAGTGTTTTTAATTCTTGATAGAGATCATAATTCTCACTTTTATCGGCAAAAATAAGCAAGCGGATAAAGTTTCGACTAATTGGTGATATGTTTGCATAGGCAAGTTGTTTGATTTTATAACGCAGGTTAAAATTATTATGTTTTACATACTTTTGCACACTGATTTCAAAGAAGACGCCTTTCGTTCTTAAATAGTCCTTGAATGTCGAAAGATGCGGAATATTAAAAGTAGTAATTTCTTCTCTTCTTCCCTCAATATATATTTGGTCATCGATTTCAAATTCTGCATCAATATAGACTAAAAATTTATGTGATTGACGTTTTACTAGTTGATAATTTTGTCCGACTTCAACGACTCGAAAGTCTCCTTCAACTGAAACATTGCTTGATTCTCCTCTTAGAGAATACGATGTCAGGAAAAAACCAATGAGTAAAAACAAAACACTGCTTACCAGTGTTTTATATTTCCGTTTATAAATTATCAGGCCAAACAATGGTAGTATTAAAATCAATAATAAATACATTTGGTGATAACGAACAATGATGGCTAAAATAAATGAGAGGGCAATAATCAATAAATTCATAAACGTATTAATTCGCGTATTTTTGTAAAAATTGTATCCCCTATTCCGCTG
>CAYOYG010000057.1:0-6099 GCA_964408135.1 uncultured Eubacteriales bacterium
AGTATTTTTCAGCCTTTTCGTTCATCGTTAAAATGTTGTTATACGAGTAACACATTTCTGATAATCTTCTGCATACCGCATTTGGATTGTCACGTACGGCAATGTAAAACTCAATAATAGCTTTGTTAATATCGTTCACAATGTAGCGTTGGTACTTGCCATCTTGAATAAGTCTGAATAATACAACCCCACTACCTAAGAACGGTTCGATATATGTTTTTGATTGTTTGAAGTATAAGAACAATTCACTAGTCAATTTTGCTTTTGAACCAGCCCATCTAAAAGGTGCTGTAATCATGTAACCACTCCTTAATGTGACAAACTGTCACTCTTGATTTCAAAAAAAATTATTTGATTCGTTTGTTATTTTCTTGCTTACGTGGGATGTTTAATCTAAATAAATCGCCACCACATCTTTGATAAATTCTTGATCCTAATGATTCTGAACCTTCCAATGTGTCAATGTCTTCGTTATAGTACTCCGATGAAATCATCGTGATAAGTCTTGGATTTGAATAGCGAACGTTGATGATATTCCATATTAGACTTAGTCCTTTATTGACCTTTAAGAAGTCATCGATGTATAACACTTCAACCTTACAATAGTATTCGTATAGGTCTTCAGCAGCTTCTTTGATATCAACCTTGTATGATGCCATCTCACGTTCCAACTTAGGGATAACTTCTGCGTATTGACAGTATGCGTAATCATAACCCATGAGGATCAACTGCCCACTGATTGCAGTGTTTGTGAATGACTTACCAGCACCACTTTGACCACCTAAATAAAACCAGTAGCGCATATTACTTGAATCGCGTTTGTCGTTCTTACAATAGTTTAAGAATAGTTGTGCTTTTTCCAATATTGATTTATCAACAGTTGAATTGACTTTAAAGTTTTCAAATGTTGCTCTTTTGAAGTCTTCAATTAAACCACTTTCCATAAGGTTTTTTCGAATCTTTTTGATGCGTTGGCATGAACATCTAACGACTGAGTTGGGATATCTTTCATCTGGTACATATCCGGTATCGTTACATTTTTCACATTTATAGTTGATGATGCTATTGAATGAAAGTTGCTTGTCGTTTTCCATTTTGTCCTTCGACTCCTTTTTCTTTACCATCACGTCTCAACCAGTTTAGGATGGTTAGGTAATGTGATTTGTACGCTGCACCTTTTGACCCTATGTAAATTGATAACTTTTCCAGGTACTCTTTCCCAAAGGCCATGGACATTAGTTTTTCGTGCTCATCTTCGGTTAGCAATACATTTTTGAATTCACCATATTTGTGTTTAACAAGCTTTGTTGTGTCTTCTACTGTTTCTGAAGGTAAATTAAACAAGTTCATGTTATCAATCGGTGTTACTTCTACTTTTAAATCGTTTTTAAACTGGTCATACATGTTTGTGACTGATTCACGAATGCGGTCGTCCTTAATCTTGTTAATGAACTTGAATAATGATTGTTCGAACTTAGGTGACTTTGTCCAGTTGTATTTATGCCAGTTGTGAATGAATAGTTCTTTTGTGTCTTCAACGTATGTGATTAACTTGTGAATCTCTTCAAAACGGTATATAAGGTTTTTAACTGTTTGTTCAGAGAATCCAAGAAACTTCACCATTTGGTTGTAACTGATTTCGGATACACCACTAAGATTCCCAAGCGGATTTGTTAGACAGAAGAACCAAAACAACTTATCTTCTGGAGTGAATGCATCCGAAACTTTTGGATCATTCCAAATTTCCGTATCAATGTTTCTTATTGGCATATGATTACCTCTTAGTCTGATTGACCGCTTCTTGGTCAACAATGTTGTTGTATTGATTTGTTGAATGCCCTTTAATCTTCACAAAGTACAATTGTTTATACTGCTTGCGAATCTCGTCCAGTTCTTCCCATAAATCAAGGTTTGTGTGTCGTTTCCAATTACTGTTGATGGTTTCGACTACCAATTGACTGTCGGAGTATACAACAGTTTTTAACGTCTTGTTTTTAATGTAATTTAAGGCTTCAATGCATGCCTGGAGTTCCATTCTTGAGTTGGTTGTTTTCTCAACTCGTCCAGACTTAATAACTTTGTGATCTTCGAACTTTAGAAGAAATGCCCATCCACCAACCGATTTTTCTTTAACTTGATTGTTTGAACAAGCACCATCAATGTAAACATCAATCTGTTTCATATGTGCTCCTTGTAAATTTGAACCAAAATTTCTTAAACTTAATGTTCATGAGTATTCTGGTACTTTTAATTGTTAGTGCTTTTAACATTAGAAACATAAGAATTAAGATGATTGCTACAAGAGCAAGATTGACTTGGATAATCATACTATCTTACTGTCCTTTAAGACTCGCAGCACTTTATCGTAAGCTTCAATCTTTCCAAGTTGAAAAGCATCATCCATCGTGCATTTGGCGTTTTCACGCTTTTTGATGACTTCTTCGCGTGACTTTTCGATATGATCGATTAAGTACTTTTGTGTGATTTCACCATTCATAATTCAACCTCTTGTATTTGAATGTCGGAAATTTCAACATTTTCAATGTACCCTTTTCGTTCACAATGCAACAAAATCATGCTTGTTTCTGCTAGTGTTTGATATAAACTAAATGTCTTGGTATCAAACTTATGTGTTTCGTTATTGTAATAAATCCAATGACCGCTTTTTGTTCTTTTTTTAATTACATATCTTGGCATGGTGTCCTCCTTAGACTCTAACGCCTAATATTAAGACAAATTGATTGTCTTTTTCGTAATAAAGATGCTTGTTGCCTTCTTTTCCAGCAGTGAATAAATAGCCATCACACCAGAATAATTTTGTATCAAATACGCTTAGTGCTTTATCCGTTTTAACCATTTCAAAATGTTGTCCATCAATGATGTAATAGAATACGCCACTCTTTACCTTAATGATTACATCATCAAGTTTTACTGGTATCCATGGATAAATCTCTTTATTTAAAACGATTCTCGATGTGTCTGGGTAAACACCATCAAATACCTTTAGATCATTTAGGTTGATTTGAAATGGTTTATCAACCTTGACACGTTGGATTTCAACCCACATACAATAACTATCGGTAGCGATAATTTTGTTTTCACAATAATGTACACAATTCAAAATTGGTCTATCTTGTCTTTTTGTCAAAATAGGTTTTAGCTTAGTTAAGTTCATTTTTCTTCCTCCATAATGGTTGGTACTTCAGTTTTTAATGCTTCATCGATTATCTTCAGCAATCGTCTTCCGACTGCCTTTCTGTTTCTACTGTTTGGATACTTTTCGCAAACTCTTAAATCTGCTTGATACTTTTTAACGAGCCTTTGATGCTTTGGTGTCATGGTTACTCCTTCTTGAATACTTTCACATTTCCAGTCTTGATGAAGTCGTTCATTTTTTCATCGACTACAAATGGTGTTAAGTGGTAATAATCCATGAAATTTGCCCTTGTATGAGCTTCACGATGGTGATCATGGCAAAGTGATATAACCTTTAATCCGATGTGACTCATCGTCTTTCTGTCTGCACCCATGCCGATTGGATTAACATGATGAAGTTCAGCGTTTCTCTTTCCACAAATTGCACATGTGCGTTTCATCGCAAGCATGTAACTTTGCTTATCCGAGAATGCATATTCATAACTGTTCAATGTTTCCTTTTGGATTGGGATTTCATATTCGGCAGCGTATGAGATAATCGTTGTAATTAATTGGTTTGCATATGCCATCGAGCATTTGGATAGACTGATTGCATCCGTTCCATTTACAAGTGCATTGTACGTTTGTAGGCGTACTCGCCACCATTCTGAACTGTCGCCAGTGTAGTCAGAGAACTCTTTGCATAAAGCAAATATGAACTTCCTTTGACTGTCACTGATCATCCGTTTATCAACGACATGAACGTCAACTTCAATAGTGTCGTTGTTAGAGAGAGACATGTCATCAGCGATACTTAAATCAAAACCGGTAACGATGTACCCTCCCTTGACCTTACCCACAATTTTCGGCATTTGCGATTTCCTCCTCAGTGTATCTGTCACTAATGTGTAACTTGACTACAACCGAGTTTTCGCTTGCGTTATCTTTTAACCATTGATTTGCTTTTTGCCATGATAAATGGTTATTGATAGCATCACGTTCATATGAGAACTCACCGCCATTTTCCTTTGCGTTTATAACGTTCCAAATGGTGTTTTCATCGTAATTGAACTCGATGAAGTAGTTATCATAGTTCTTCGCTGAGATGCCTTCTAGCGTATTTGTATCGGTTGCATGAAATAGTTTGTGTTCACCTTTAAAAATGCGATATCCATAGTTAGGTACGTTATGGTATAGCAACACTGGACTAATATAATAGGGGTCTAGTTTATAAACCTTCCCATGTTCTACTTCAAGAATGTTTCTCACACCTATCGTGGTTAGTAAATTAACCATGTGCGGTGGACATACAAACTTGATACTTCTATGATTCACGGCAATCATTCTCACTGTACTAGCCTTGAAGTGATCACCATGTTCATGCGTTAGTAATACTGCCTTAATCCCATCTAAATAAGGCTCAATTTTTTTGTAGCTAACGCCACAATCTACCAGAATCTCTTCATGATAAATTATGGCGTTACCGCTACTATTAGACCCAACAATCTTAAAGTTCATTAAGGTTGACTTTTTTAGTAGTTGTTGATGGGTCTTCATTAATGATTGGTTCACCTTGTTCGATAACAAGCGGTGGGAGATCCGTGTCGTTATCAATGTATTGAGATGAACCATCATCATTAAGCACTGACATATCTTTTGAATATGCATCTTGCATTTCAATAGACATTGGACCCCATTTAGAAATGATTTGTCTTAGCATCGTTTTAAAAGCCATGCCATCAAAATCTTTTTCCCAATAGGTGTAACCTTTTTTAACTTTGTAACTTTGTGAATACTTGAGAGCGTGTGCTTCCATTTTTTCCTTACTCCAATAGATTGCCTTTCGGTATCCATTGACAAGTTCAAACATGGCGTAATACCCAATGGTCTTTGCTGCTTCACGTTTGACTGGGTCATCGATGAACACTGCAACGATTTCTTCATTTAGGATATCAATTCGTTGTAGTTCGCCTTCCTTGATGTCGATGACGTTCAATTTTCTGTATTGACCGCTTCTCATGGCAAGTTGAATGTATCCTTTGTAACCAATTAAGAACTGTGCTTTCTTTACTACTTGACTTACTTCTTTACCACTTTCATCCTTACCTTTAACGGTGATGTCGAATGGTACTAAGTAATAATGCCCAAGTTGCGGACTGTGTGCGAACTTGTATGATTCACCAACCAATGCGCCAGTTAATACCGAACCTGGTTCGCAAAGTTGAAGTGTTGGATTGATTGCTACTGCACTGCTAATGGATGCGACAAATCGTTTCGATGTATCCTTGTCACCTAGTGTGTCATTGATGAGTTTCACCCATTTTGGGTCTTGAAGTTTGACACTGAACTTTTCAGATTTGACTGGTAATGACATTTTAAACCCCCTTAGATAGATTCAAACTTGATGCCGTTTGCGTTTAAATACGCTTTTAATGCTTTGAGTTGAGTGAGTGTGCCAGTGCACTTAAACGATACTTCGTAGGTTTCTTCAACCACTGGTTTTGAAGCAGTTAATGCTTGTTCTACTGGTGCTTTTTGTTTTGGTGGAAACGGAAGTTCGCTGTCTTGAACTGTTGGTTCTGCCGGTGCATTAAACAGTGATGGACGTTCTTGATTCGTTCTTGCTTCGATTTCCTTAACTGCTTGTGCCTTCAATTCGGCTTGTCTAGCAATTTCTTGTTGTCTGCGAGCTTCGATTTCTTCTTCACGCTTAATTTGCGTATTAACACGTGTGATGGCTTCAGTTACGTTGAGTGACACTTGGTATTCAGCATGAATTCTTTCATTGTGCGGTTGCAAATCAATCAACTTAATGTCATCTTGAATTGTGTTGAAGGCTGTTTCCATTTGATCGATGTACGATTTTAATGATTTGCTTGTAAGAATGTTAATTCCAAGTTGTCTAAATTCTAACCATGGGCATGCATAGGCAATCTTGAATTCTTCAAACTCTTTCATGATGTC
>CAYOYG010000058.1:0-5997 GCA_964408135.1 uncultured Eubacteriales bacterium
ATAATCCAGATAATCTGCAGGTAATTGGAACCATTATGTATGTTTTAAAATAGCATAGATTCAATCGCTGAATTGTGCTACAATAACCCGTGTTTGGAGGGATATCCATGAAAATCGTGACAGAATCGTTTTTTGATTTTAAAGCCTTTCGTGATTATTTCTTTTATTTATTATTTAAACGGTGGCCAGCCAAATTTATGCGGATACTTTTTATCCTTGAAGTGGTTGCCTTGCTGATTTTGATGATTTCAAATGGCATTATTAATCGGACCTTTGATTTTGATTTATTTCTCCTTGGATTATTGGTAATCGCCATCAATAGTAGCTACTTCCTTGTCGTCTACTTTATGGCGCGACGTTTATATAAGAAAAACAAGAAAACCTATATTACCCCCACCATTTATCAATTTGAAGCTCACCAATTCTTGATTGGTCTAAAACATCAAAACATTCAAAATGGAATCAAGGTGGATTATAAACAAGTCGTCAAAGTCGAAGAAACAAAAAAGTATTTCTTTCTATTCTTAGCCAATCAACGTGCGCATGTGTTACGTAAAGACATCTTTCAAGGCGACATCCTACAATTACGCACCTTACTCGTCAACTATTTCGGACGTAACTATATTCTAAAATGTCAATAACAACCTACCGGGTTGTTTTTTTCTTGCTTACGCTTTTGCTTTTTTTTGCCTATAATAAAAATAAATGAAAGTAGGTATCATGATGAAAAGTATCAATTTATTAAATGGGATTATCCGGGCTATTCAAAAGGAAAAACGCAAAATTGCGGCGATTAAACAGGAGGAAGAAAAACGCAAGAAGAGTACACGTTATGGTAGGAATTCTCTGATTCTATCGCTCTTTATGGTTGTTTCTGCTTGTTCTGTTTTCTTAACCGTGAATCTTGGCAATGCGTTGGCCGATGTAGTCAGCTTTCTTTTGTTCCTAATCTTAGTTGTCACTTCCTATGTTCTTCCAAGCTTCTTTGCGATCTATAGCTTTAGTTATGCCATCATTCAACTACGAATCAATCGAAGATTCATCGGCTGGTTGGCTTTATTCATCTTTTTCTTGGCTTTAGTACCAACAATCCTTCTTTTAGTCAATCATCCATTTATTGAGTAAGTGTCCAATCATTGTCAAGAAATACGACTACTATGTCAATTTATGGCATGTCAATTTAAAAAAATATAAACTTATTGAAAAATTAGACTTTTTATCAAAAATAATGGTTGTTTTCTATCGGACTACATGCGTATAATAAAATCATAAAGTCAATTATCACAGGAGAAAGAAATGCTTTTATTTGTATTAATTCCTTGCGTATTATTGCTGGGTATTTACTTTATGTTTAGCAGAAAGAAAAATAACGATAATCAACTATTAAAAACACTTGCAATTATTTTATTTATTGCTTTTGCTGCACAAAGTGAGTTTGACCTTGCGATCGATTTCACCCAGGCATTATCGGGTGGTGTTTTTCCTGCGGGCATGACCCTCTTTATAATGATTCAACGTTGGTTTATAGGTGTGATGATTATCGTTGCTATTGTCACTCCATTTTTTCCAACAATTAAGAGTTTCCGCAACCTGATGCGTTTTGTCACCCCAGTTTTATTGTTACTTAATTTAATCTTTTTTCCGCAACACCTTCTTGCTTTCTTTGGACCAGGGGTTCAATATAGTCATCAATTCCGGTTCTATGCGATTGTCTTAGAAAAAATTGTTTTAGTATTAATGTCAACGATCTATCTCTATCGTTATCTTCATGATCACGAAGAAAAAGTAACAAAAAATGAAATTAAAACCATGTTATTATTGTTTTTTGCTTTGCTTCCTGCCATGATGCCTCAAAACTTCTTATCCATCGTCTTTGGTCCGTATGGCGCGATGGCGAAAAAGTTTACTTTCATCCATCGAATTAGTCTTTATTTCACCTTTGCCATTATTCCCGTTCTTTACTTCGCTTTAAAAAATAAAAGTGCTGAAGTTCGGAAAGCGGCCATGTTACTGATGTCCCTAGCTTCGGTCTTTCAATATGTTTATGTCCGTCGTCTTGGTTTAGGCGCTTTGCCGTTCCATCTATGCAATACGGCGATTTTCTTAATGCTTCTTTCCTTTGCTTTTAACATCAAAAGCGTCTTTTTCTTTTCTTATTTTGTCAATGTGTTAGGTGCGATGGTTGCTTTACTCCTACCCAATACTACGAATGATGCCTTTAATATGCATAGTGTGATGTTTTATTATAATCACATTAATGCGGTTATCTTGCCAATATTGGCCGTAGCCTTGCGGGTCTTTCCTCGACCAAAATTTAAGATGATTAAAGGTGCGATTATCATTTTTACCATCTACTTTATTTCCATGATGTTTATCAATGCCTGGTTTAATAACTATGAAGCGGTCGACTACTTCTTCTTATATAGTGACTTCTTAACCGATATGTTCACATTTGGGATCGATATTAAAATTAATAACATCTTAATCTTTACTGGTTATGGTTTAATCTTTAAGTTTTATTGGTTATATGACTTAATCATCTATGTCGGATTTATTATTTTAATGTTTATCATCTGGGCCATCTATGATTATGTCTTTAAAGCTTCCGATCAACTCGGTGCTTTATTCCGTAAATTAAAGATGGACCAAATGGATCAACTCGAACTCAAAAAAGCCTTAAAAGGCCGACCACTCAACGAACCAATCGATCAGGAGGGAATACATATGATTCAAATTGAACATTTTACCAAACGCTATGGCAATGCGAAGAAAGCCGCCGTCGAAGATTTAAATCTTGTCATTAACGATGGTGATATTTTTGGTTTCCTTGGTCATAATGGGGCGGGGAAATCGACCACGATTAAATCCTTAGTAGGAATTCAAAACATTACCAGTGGCAAGATGATTATCGCTGGTTATGATATTTCCAAACAACCGATCGAAGCGAAACTACGAATCGGTTATGTCTCCGATAATCACGCGGTTTATGAACGATTAACGGGACGTGAATATGTCAATTACATCGCGGATTTATATTTAGTTAACCAACAAATACGCGATGAAAGAATTGAAAAATACGTTAAGATGTTTCATCTTGAACAAGCCATCGATCATGAAATTAAAAGTTATTCGCATGGAATGAAACAAAAAATTGTTGTCATCGCTAGTTTAATTCATGATCCAAAAGTTTGGATTCTAGATGAACCACTCACCGGGCTTGATCCCGTCAGTGCGTTCCAAATTAAAGAATGTATGAAAGAGCATGCGAGTCGAGGCAACATTGTTTTCTTCTCTAGTCACATTATTGAAGTGGTTGAAAAAATATGCAACCGCATCGCGATCATCTCGAAAGGCAAATTGCAGGGGGTCTACGAGATTGCGAAATTGCATGAAAACAATACCACGTTGGAAGAATTGTATATGCAACAAGTCGCTAAGGAGCAAAACCCTTAATGCTTTTACGCTTAAAAATTCTGGTTCTCCTGCAAATATCGAATAAATATAAACTAAAAAAGATTGAAACAAATGGTCGCCTAATGGCCCGCATTGGCTTAGCCGTATTATTAATTATCATCCTCAGTGGCGTCTACTATGCCCTTGGCTTAATTTTAACCAATATTATTGGATTAGGTCGTGAGGTTGAAATCTTTACTTTTGTTTTAGTCTTAATTCAACTGTTTAGTATCATCGCTTGTGTGATGGGGTTACTCGATAACTTGTATGTAGCCAAAGATAATATGATTCTACTAGCCTATCCAACCAATCCAAACGAAGTATTTATTAGTAAATTGATTGTCTACTATATCTATGACTTAATTAAAAGCTTCTTCTTCTTTTTGCCCCTATTTATTGGTTTTGGTCTGGTCTTTGGTTTGTTTTCACTTCTCTACATCCTCGTTTCTTTATTAGCCTTAGTACTATTGCCTTTATTCCCAGTCTTAATTGCGGCATTATTGACCATGCCATTGTTGTACATTAAAAAACTATTTCAACGTTTTGCGGCCTTACGCCTAGGATTCATTGGAATTCTATTAATTGCCCTGTTTGTCTTCATTCGTTACCTGATGGGCTTCTTACCAGTGCCATTGCGTATTCTAGCCATGTACGATATCTTTATTGATCTTTTAAAATCAATCATTGCTAAAGTCAATGGTATCGCTTTATTTTATAACAATATTGGCATGTTATTTTATCGCATTCAACCCGGTATCAATGCCTTGATCATCTTAGTGGTTTTATGCGGGCTTATTCTCGCAGTCATTACGATATCGCGGCCTTTATATTTTAAAATGGCTTCCAAAAGCAGTGAACATGCCAATTTAAAAGCCCACAAAGGAAAGAACACCGCCCATCGTAATTTATTTATGACCTTCTTTAAAAAAGAACAAATTTTGGCCTTGCGCAACTTCGGTGAATTTATCAATAACTATTCTTTTATGGTGGCACTACCGTATGTCTTTTATATTATGATGAGTATCTTTGTTAGTGTGGATCGCAATGAACTAGGAAATATCTTAACCGTTGTCTTTTCTTTAACCATTACTTTACTAATGGCGAGTGCTTCCAATACTGCTAGTGCGATGGCTATCACCTCCGAAGGCAGTGAATTTGGGTTATTAAAAACTGCCCCTGGCCGAACCGACAAAATGGCTTGGGCAAAAATTATCTTTAATCTAGGATTTTCAACCATCTTAATTGTAGTTAGTTATCTCTTATTTATTTATTTCAATCCACGCGCCGATCAAACCCCTTCTTTAATGATTATGATGATCGCTTCCATCCTCATCAATATTGGGTTAATTTTCTGGTCCTTCCAGATTGACCTCCTCAACCCACGGTTAAGTGAATACGCCTCCAGTGGGGCACTAGCACATCAAAAAAACCATGCCGATTCCATTAAGATTGGCTTTGGTTGGACCATCTTATTAAGTGCAATATTCAGTTTCTTCTTATTAGATAAGTCTACTTCCATTACCTTGAATTATACAAAAATACTTGCGATCTCTGGTCTATTTTTCATGGTTCGCTTATTTTTGTTTTCCAAATATCTTAAAGCGTATTTTAAAGAAATTGAATTTTAGGAGGGAAGCGCATGAACAAAAAAATTGTCGCTTTATTCTTGTTTGTTTTTTGTATCATCGCGACCGTTGTGATCGGAATTTTTGGTAAGATTCCTGATCCAGCGAGTCGAATTGCGGTCGAAGAGATTGCTTTTATCGATCGAGGACGCCCTTCTTATAATTTTGCCCCAGAAGTCAATGACGACCAAGAAAAGTTGATTAAGATCCAACGTGGAAATGCAACGTATCAATTGGAGTGGCAAATCTTACCAAGCAATGCGACCGATCAAAGTGTCCGCTTTATTATTTTAAGTGGTGCCGCTTATAGCAGTATCAGCACCACTGGACTAATTACATTTCATGCCGAACAGTCGATTACCATCCGTATACTATCCAATATTCGTGATGACAAATCCGATATCGTGATTATCGAGTTCATCGGTAATCCTGACTCGGAAGAAGAAAACCCATTCGACTAGAAAGGAGAACATGTATGAAGAAGACAAAAAAAATACTCTTTGCCAGTTTTCTAGGTTTGATTTTATTTTTCGTGACGGCTTGTTTTTCTCAAAGCGTTGTCTTGTCGTATAACACCAATGGCGGGACCCCGATTACCGAGGTGGTTATCGCCAAAGGTAGTATCCCAAGTGAACCTACACTTCCCACGAAGACGGGGTATGAATTTGACGGCTGGTTTAGCGACCGTGACCTAACCGTTGAATATCATTTTGATAGTGAAATCACTAAAAACACCACCCTGTATGTTCGGTGGGAACCAGCGATTTATCAAGTCACTTGGAATAGTGATGGAGGAAGTAGCATTTCACCATCGAATGTGGCGTATCAAGGACTGATTCAACAACCAACGGAACCAACCAAGACGGGTTATGTTTTCCAAGGTTGGTACACCAGTTCAAGCTACACCACCGCTTATAAT
>CAYOYG010000059.1:0-5962 GCA_964408135.1 uncultured Eubacteriales bacterium
ACCTTTGGCTACAGCAAACTCAAGTTTTGCTTTGCCGTTGGATAAATACAGACGTGTCGGAATCAAGGTAAAGCCTTCTTCTTTCACTTTGGCCTTTAGTTTTAAGATTTCTTTCTTATGTAATAATAACTTTCGGGTACGTAATGGATCATGATTAAAAATATTTCCGTGTTCATAAACCGCAATATTCATATTGATGATAAACACTTCATCATTTTTTATCGCAATATAGGCATCACTAATATTGGTGGAGTGATTGCGAATGGATTTAATTTCTGTTCCTTGTAAGACGATTCCCGCTTCATAGCGATCATACAAAAAATATTCAAAACTAGCCCGCCGATTGAAGCTGACAATTTTGCTGCCTTCCATACAATTCCTCCTTTTCTTTTATCTAGATTTATTTTGCCCTACGAATGAGGGTAAAGTCAATGGTTCCAAGCTTCTTAGAAGCGGCTTTCACTTTTACTGTGACACTATCTCCCATTTTAATAATTTTCTTACTACCGCTGCCGATAGCAATCATTCTAGTTTCATCAAATTCATAATAATCATCGTTTAAATCATCATAACGAACAAAGCCTTCAATGGTATTGGGTAGTTCAACAAAAAATCCACTCTTCATCACACCATTAATCCGACCATTAAATATTTCATTAACATGATCTTCCATGTATTCTGCCTTTTTCATATCTTCAACATCCCGCTCTAAATCAATCGCACGTCTTTCTTGCGTCGAGGTAGAGACACCAAAGGCATCTAGTTCTTGTTGAATTGTATCGTAATCCACACCAGTACGATCACCATTATATAATTTTAAATAGCGATGAACCAGTAAATCAGGATAACGCCGAATTGGGGAGGTAAAATGCGTATAACAACGCGAGGCTAGACCAAAGTGACCGATATTCTTTGTATCATATTTTGCTTTGGCAAGACTTCTTAATAATAACGACCCAACAATATCTCTTTCCAATTGTTGTGGAATCCGATTGAGTAGATTTTGGAGTTCTTTTGGATGAACACCGGTCTTCTCTCCTTTTAATTTGTATCCCATAGGGGCGATTAAGTTGGCAAAGATGGTAATTTTCTTTAATTGTGGTTCATCATGAACCCGATATAAGAAAGGAATATTTTGATAGAAGATACTACTAGCAACGGTTTCGTTGGCGGCAATCATAAAGGCTTCGATTAGTTTTTCCGCTTCACCACGATCGCGGAGTTCAATGGCGGTTGGATGGCCACTGGCATCGACAATAATCTTGGCTTCATTGATATCCAAATCCAAATAACCGCGTTGATCCATCTTCCGCCGTACTAGGGTGGCTAGTTCACGGGCTTGCAACATCATAGAATCAATTGCTGGATCAATGGACACTTGTTTTGTAAACAAATGATTGACTGCCGTATAGGTCAGACGTTTCACACTTTTAATATAAGAAGGGTAGATTTCATAATCTATGACTTCGCCTTGGGCATCGATTTTCATCGTACATGACATGGTTAAGCGAATAACTTGTTCGTTCAACGAACATATGCCATTGGATAAGGCATGAGGTAACATTGGTATGACGTAGTCTGTCAAATACACCGAGGTGCCCCGTTGTTGTGCTTCTCTATCCAGTGGATTATTTTTATAAACATAATGGGAGACATCGGCGATGTGCACCCCTAATGTAAAGGTTCCATCTGGATTTTTCATGACTTCAATTGCATCATCAAGGTCCTTAGCATCTTCGCCATCAATGGTCACGATAATATGATTGGTCAAATCTTTTCTGCCTTTTAAATCTTCTTGATGAACTTCACTAGGTATAGTGGCGACATAATCCATTAACTCACTTGGGAATTTGGTTGGGACCCCGTGTTCAAACGCTTTGGATAATATATCGACTTTGGGATCTAGTTTATGTCCGATAATTTCTTTAACTACCCCGGTATACTCACCATCGCGACTGAGAATATCAACGACGACTTTATGCCCATTTTGGGCACCTTTATTTTTTTCTTTAGGTATGGTGATACGTAGATCATAGTTTTTATTGTCCGGAATGACATAATCTACTTTACTAGTAATATATTCCCCGACAATGGCATCATTGTGTGGGTTAATAACTTGATACACTTGGGCTTGATCATTCTTTGGTTGTGAAAATAAAACTTCATCTAAAAACAAAGCCCCATTTAAGTGATCGCTATCAATTAAAACTTCTTGATTGGATCCCTCTTGATCAAGATAGGATACAACAGCAAAACGACGTAATATCTTGATGATTTTACCCTTGATTAATCCATATTTTTCGCATAAAAGCAATTCCTTTTTTCGGTTTTCGAAAATTAGACCTTCTGTCTTTAATTCATAGACAGCTCTTCTGGCTTCTTTGCGGTCCAACTGAAAATAGGCGGCTAAATTATCGACATTCATCGCCTGATAGTTTTTCTCTTTTAAAATTCGTAGTATTTCTTCTTTCATAAATTCCCCTTCAAAAATAAAAAGGGCGTTTCGCCCTTTATTGTTTTACAACCAAACGAACAACTATGGCAAAGAAAAAGAAAACGCCTGCCATAACAAAAGTCAACCGAGAAAGAAACTTCTCTGGACCTCTTTCTTTCACATTGGCGTACGAACGCATCGCACCGCCCATAATGGAAGCAGAAGCTCCATCGGATTTACCACCTTGCAATATCGCTAAGATGATAATAAATATGGCAATAATGATAAACACCCAATCTAGAAAATGCATCGTTATATCCTCCCTAACTATGGTCAATTTTTACGCTTGTTTATACCCGGACAATATTCCGTATAGATATATTACCACAATTCCTAGGTATACTAGCAAGTAAATTGTGATATTTTAGTAAAAATTTAAACTTCTTCGCTCTTCAATTCTAATAAGATATCACGAATCTCTGCTGCTTTTTCAAAATCCAGTTGTTTAGCGGCGTCTTTCATTTGTTTTTCTAAGTCACCAATTAAGCGATCTTTTGCTTTCTTAGTTAACTTTGCCTTACCTTCAATATAACGATCGAGTCCTTCCACTTCTTCACTAATATGGATTGGATCTTTGACCTCTTTAATAATCGTCTTTGGTATGATGTTATGTTCTTGATTGTATTGCATTTGAATTTCGCGACGACGTTTGGTTTCAGAAATGGCCTTAATCATCGCTTCACTCATGGTGTCAGCATACATGATGACTAAGCCATGTTCATTACGTGCAGCCCGTCCTGTGATTTGAATTAAAGACTTATCGGAACGTAGAAATCCACTTTTGTCCGCATCAAGAATTAAAATTAAAGAGACTTCTGGTAAATCTAGCCCTTCTCTTAAAAGATTAATTCCAACTAAAATATCAAACTTACCTTTGCGTAATTCATAGATAATTTGACTCCGTTGCAACGTTTTTGTTTCATTGTGCAAATAGGCAACTTTAAATCCTCTTTGTTTTAAATAGGAAGTTAAATCTTCTGCCATTCGGATCGTTAATGTGGTGATAAGAACACGTTCATTGACGGCGATTCTTTGTTTAATCTCATGAATCATATCATCAATTTGTCCTTTCGATGGACGAACTTCGACCAGTGGGTCAAGCAATCCAGTCGGACGAATGATTTGTTCAATAATTCGTTGATTGGAAGTCGATATTTCATAATCCCCCGGTGTAGCGGATGTATAAATTACTTGTTTAATGCGTTGTTCAAATTCATCGAAGCGCAAAGGCCGATTATCGAGGGCGCTTGGCAAGCGAAAACCATAATCAACCAGGGTTTGTTTCCGAGCTTTATCGCCATTATACATGCCTTTTACTTGCGGTAATGACACATGTGATTCGTCAACAACTACCAAATAATCTTTATTGATAAAGTAATCAAAAAGGGTAAATGGTGGTTGACCTTCTTGACGCTTATCGATGTGACGCGAATAGTTTTCAATTCCAGGACACATCCCAAATTCTTGCAAAGATTCCAAGTCATGATTGGTTCTTTGTTCCAGTCGTTGGGCTTCTAGTAACTTATTTTCTGCATTAAAATAGGCGAGTCGGTCTTTTAATTCTTCTTTGATGGTCTCACAAGCAGCGAGAACTCTTTGTTTCGAAGAAGCGTGTCCAGAAGCTGGCCAAATTGGTAAATATTGATATTTCCGTTTGGTTTGTCCCGTCAATGGGTCGACCTCTTTCATCTCTTCAATTTCATCCCCAAACAAATCTATCCGAAAATAGTATTCATCCGTAGAAGGGGGGGCAATTTCAATGACATCTCCGCGAACCCGAAATGATCCTGGGGCTAAATCAACATCATTGCGCTTGTATTGTGCATCGACCAATTTATGTAGGATCGCTTTGCGATCTATTTTATCTTTTACGCGTAAATTAAAAAGTAAACTTGAATATTCTTCTGGGTCATTTAAGGCATAGATTGCTGCTACCGATGCGACAATGATGGTATCGTTACGTTCTAAAGCTGAGTTAATCGCTGAACTACGCAACATTTCAATTTCCATATTCATGACGGCGTTTTTATCGATATAGGTATCGCTTTTCGGCAAATAAGCCTCAGGTTGATAAAAATCAAAGTTCGAAACAAAATATTCCACCCGGTTGTGCGGAAAGAAATCTTTAAATTCGGCATAGAGTTGAGCGGCTAATGTTTTGTTATGAACAAGAACGAGTGTTGGTTTGTTGACCGCAGCAATAACATTGGAAACGGTAAATGTTTTTCCAGTTCCCGTAGCCCCCAACAAGACTTGGCTGCGGATTCCTTGTTGAACACCATCCACAAGAGATTGAATCGCTTGTGGTTGATCTCCGGTTGGTTTAAATTTTGATTCTAATATAAATTTATCCATAAACCCTCCTTAAGAAAAATGCGCAACAGCCCCTTGTAATTGGGTTTGCATCGCTTGTTGTTTTTCACTGTAGTAATCTTGCATAATCGCAATCAAAGTATCATGGTCAATTGTCGCGCTAGTCGCGATTGATTTTGCACTTTGATAGGTTTGTAAAATCGTGGCCAAATCGTCGGAGGATGATCCAAATCCTCGCGCGACTAAATAAGACTTAATGCGCATAGAAAATGTTTCATTTTCTGCGTAAGCAGCTTCTAAGATGGTATGACTACCTTCTTCAGGTAAAACAATATCGGGTGTGACGCCAACTTGATGCAGTTTAACATCACCTTTACGATAATATTCGGCATAAGTATAACGAAGTTTAGAACCATCGCTAAAAGTAATCGTTTTTTGGGCAATCCCTTTGCCATATGTAGTAGTACCAATGATGGAAACCGATGTCAAGTTATCTTTTAAAGCGGCAGCAAACGATTCGGAAGCACTCGCTGTATTTTCATTGGTCAACACTATAATTTGATCAAAAGAATATCGTGGATTGTTTTCACTTTTTGCCGTGTAATCATTGCTCGAATCTTTATGTTTATATACCCCAAAGATGGCGCCTTTTGGAGTAAATAAATCGGCCAATGCGGTGAACGCCATAATATAACCACCGCCATTATCGCGTAAATCAATCACTAATTTGTCGATATTGTTAGTAACAAACCCATCGAGAATTGTCTTGGCACCGCTGACTGTATCATTTTCAAAACCCCGTATCTTTAACACACCATAATCCGCCACAATTTGTCCTTCGGTAGTTAACAAAGTATAATTGCCACGCGTTATTTGTTTTTGAATGGTGGTGGAACCACGAACCACTTCTAAGCTCACACTACTACCATCTTCACCCCGAATAAGTGCAGTGATCGCACTGTAACTTAAATCACGAATGTCGATATCATTGACCTTCGTAATAATATCTCCCGCCAATAACTCACCATCACTTGGCGAACCACTGATCACTTGATGGACGAGTAGATAGCCTGAAAAATAGCCAATCGTGACCCCAATTCCATACGTGGCTTCTGTCTCGGCTGGATAATAGGTCAAGTAAGCATCGTCATCTTG